>RFHZ01000476.1 GCA_003696125.1 Nitrospinota bacterium | reverse complement strand
TCCTCAACGGGTAGTGATCAGGAAGGTGACAACAGGTACACACCGGTATGGCAAGATGACGACTGCCTTCTTCCCAGGGCTTAACCGGTAAGGAAGAGACCGCTGGTGAGGCATTTTGGTACACTGTGTGGCACTCTGCCCTGTTTGTTCTTCTCCGCGAGCAGAGGTCACCGGGTCTGTGTCTGGACCGGCCAATAAGGATCGCCATACACGGTGTTCTGTCTCCTCATGGAAGACTTCTGCTGGTGCAGGAGAGAAGGGAGCAGAACATCAAGATTTCCTGAACGGTGAAACTTTTTGGCGATAAGATCGTCTAATGGAAAGTGTTTCAGGTTTTGAGGAAGCTGTTATCTTCTAAGGAGCATATAGATGGCCAAGTCACAAAAATCCTCACCTACAGAAGGCAAAAAGCAGGCAAAAGCGCAACGAAGAGAAGCGAGACGCCGGGCCAGGAGAAAAAGACAGGCTCGCGTCTGGCTGAAGAAAAGAGGGTGGTATCTGGGGGGGCTCATAGTGGCCGGGTTGTTTGGTTATGGGGTGTACACCGCGACGCTCAATGCCAAAGTGTATCCCCCTACCGGTATTGCGGGCCATGTAGAGCAGTTCCCTCCGCAACATATTCTGACTGTTCCCATCGATGAGGCGGTACAAAAGCATCTCCTGGAGCATGGGAATCAGCAGGCCAACAGGCCCGCTATTCTGATCCAATATAACTGCCGGGATTGCCCAGAGCTGGTGGCAAAGCTCACCAGCATCGCCCGGCGCTACCCGGATGCGGTCTATCTGGCCCCGTATCCCAAGATGGACGCCAGGATCGCGTTAACCACCCTGGGGAAACTCGAGGTGCTTACGGATTTCGACCGGGAGAGGGTCATCAAGTTCATCGAAACCTACCGGTAACCGATCGACCGACAACCCGCATCTGCGCACGAGCATTCCCCATCACCACCGGCTCTCTCCTGCTCCCGGGTCTCCCACGCCTGCAGTGGAGACGGGTTGCTCTACTGGTGACTCCTACACTAATCGTTCTGGCGGTCAAGAAGGACCGCTTCTCGCAGAGATCATCCCCCCGGACCTCAACCTGTATAGGCATCTCCTCTACTTTCCTCTCTTTCGCTGCTCAAGCATTTGTTTATAGGAAGCAAACCGATCAATGTCTATCATGCGTTCGCCTTCGTCGGGATAGATAGCACAGGTATCTGCGAGTCAAATGGGCAAAAACCATGCCAGAGCTTTTTGAGAAGCGGTGCCTTCCCTCCCGGGATTGGCTTTCTTCGGGTCCTGTTTCTTAAAGCGTATGTCCAGCATTTTGACCGATAGTAGAAGAGACGTTTTGTCTCGTTATTATGCCTCTCTCTGTCCCATTTTGGTACGGAAATTCCCGATCGCTACGCAGGGTATTTTACCGGGTGGAACCGTCCAGACTCGGGGAAGACAAGAGGTGCAGCGTCACCGTCCGAGGGACTCCTCTTCGGTGGTACATTTTTTGCCATGGGAAAATAAAGGTCAAAGGACAAAGCCGTAAATTACTGAACACCGGCTCGTTTGCGGGTGAAACTCACCAGCTTTTGCTATGGCTAGATCTTAGCGGGGGAGAGAGATGCGACAAAGGAGTGCGGTTGGATTGTGCGTTTTTATCGTCTTTCTGGTCGGCTATGCCATGGCAGGGCAGGCAGAGCCTCCGCCAGCTCTGGGGACCTTGCGGCTGGTTCATGCCCTCCAGGGTGAGGAGGCTCTGCAGGTGATCAATCGTCTCCATGGGAAGGAGGTGGCAGGAGAGGAGAGCTATATCGCTCATTATGAGAAGGAGGGAGCCGTAGCCATGCTGTACGTCTCCCAAGCCTCCTCTGCCGAGCAGGCTACCCGCCAGGTAGAGAACATGGCAGAGCGCATTAAGCAGGGAAACACTCCCTTTTATCATCTAAAGGTTTTGCAACGGGAAGGAACTCCCGTCTACTCGGCACTAGGTCAAGGCCAAATTCACTATTTTTACCGGCGAGAGGCCACGGTGATCTGGTTGGCGGTCGATCCCCGGGTGGCCCAAGAAGCGCTGACCCAACTCTTTCATCAGATGCGGTGAGAGGGAAGGAAATGGGGAGAAGGTTGCCTGCCTTTAAAGGTCCATATGATAATGGTTGAGGGGGAAGATGACCGAATTCGCTGATTACCTGTTGATCCTGGCCTTGGGAGTGGCTGCTTATTCAACGACGACTGTGCTCCTCAGGTGTGACTCTGCGTTTGTTACAGATCAGATAGGGAGGAAATGATGAGGGTGCGAGGATTGTGTATCGTTATGCTTGGCCTTCTTTTCCTGCTCCCGCTTGAGGTGGGAGCGGCTGTTTTAGAGGGGCAACTGCAGAACAAGACCCCGGGTGGAGGTGCGGTTCGGGGGGTGGAAGTCACTTTGATCCGCTCACAAGCTGGTCAGGAGGAGAAACAGACCACCACGACCGATGCCGAGGGAGGGTTTCGCTTTGCCGATCTGTCTCCGGGAGAGCGCTACCGCATCCACCTGCAGTATCAGGGGGCGGCGTATGATACAGAGGTTACCGTGCCACCAGAAGAGGAAAAGAGTCGCATCGAGATACCGGTCTACGACGCCACCGATGATCCCTCCCTGCTCCGCGTCAAGGTGCATCACCTGATCGTTACTCCCGGCGAAGGCTCACTGCTCATCAGAGAGTTCCTCGCAATTGAGAACACGGGTGACAAAGCCTTCATCGGGACCAGACCGGTCGATCAGGGGCGGCGGGCAACGCTCCAATTTACCCTGCCCCAAGGCGTTGCCGAACGCCAGTACCTGGCCGGGCTGATGGAGTGTTGTGTCGTGCCCACAGAGTCGGGATTTGTGGATACGATGGACGTGAAGCCCGGGATACGGGAGATCGGGTTTGCCTACACCGTTCCCTTCGACGCCGGGCAATATACCCTGGTGAGATCGTTGGACTATCCGACGGAGACGATAAACGTCTTTGTGCGCGATGAGGTGGCAGCACGGAGCCCGAGCCTGGAGAGCAAGGAGGTGGTCCAGTTTCAGGACAGACGCTACCGGCATCTGGCCGGGAAAGATCTCAAAGCAGGTACCCTGGTGACGGTAGAGATCGGTGGCCTACCGTTTCGCTCAGGTGTCTTCCGCTATCTTGCCTTGGGAGCCGTTTCGCTCTTCGTTCTGATAGGCTTAGCCTATTCGCTGATCCAGAGGAATCGCCAGCAGCAGTCGCTATCGTCCCTCCAGGAAGAGTTGCAGACGCAGTATGATGCTTTGATCGCAGATCTTGCAGGTCTTGACGATGCCTTCGAAGCCGGAAAGATCGATCCAGAGGAATACCGGCGCCTCCGGGCAGAGAAGAAGGGGGAACTGCTTCGACTCGTGGCGAGCATGAAAAACCTTGAGGAGGAAAACGCTATGGACAAAAAGAAGAAGAAACAGAGAGGTGTGAAAAAGACAACGCCGACACCGGTGACTCCCTGGTATTCTCGGCGACTGGTAATGCTCGGGATCGGCGGGCTTTTTGTTCTCCTTATTGGGGGGATTTTTTTCTTGAAGAGCAACGCTCTTTCCGAGGCCAAGCCACCTCGGATCGTGGTTACCCCCCGCTCGTATGATCTGGGTGAGATCCCACGCCTGGGAGGGAAGGTGAGCTACGTGGCGACGGTGGAAAACCGTGGGGAACAACCCTTAACCATCACCAGGATTCGCGTCTCTTGAATGTGTGTCAGCGCCACCCTTGAGGTGGCGGGGCGAAAGAGTGCTCTCTTTGAGATGCACAAAAGCTCTCTCGGCTGGCAGGAGACCCTGGCTCCGGGACAGCAGGGAAAGCTCACCGTCTATTTTGATCCCAATTTCCACGGCCGTGAGGGACTGGGGAGGATTTGGCGGGAGGTGCGGATCGATTCCAACGATCCCCAGCACCCGGTCACGATTATCGAGTTCTTTGCTACGGTGGTGGATTAGGGGATGGCTCCTTACTCCTCTTCTGTCCAGCGTAGTGATGGTCTGCATGCCATGACCTCAGGAAAACACGATTCCCTCTACGCTATACGAATGCCGACCATCCCCTCCGGCTGCGGCTACCGCACCGACCAGGGCATCGATATCGGCCTGTGACGGGTCATAGGCGATCTCTGCTAATCCGTTGTACAGATCGATATCTGCGGTGAGCACTCCTGGAAGCAGGAGTAAACTGTTCCGTACCCGCAGCGCACAGCGACCGCAGCCCATACCCCTGATTAAAAGGGTAACGATTTTGGCACGCCGCAACGCTTCCAGATCCACCGGTTTTTCTAGAGGATCAACGTGACAATCCTGATGCCGTTTCATGGGAGCCTCCTCTCTCTAGAGGGTCTCGTCCAACGCTCTTTTTCGTTAAATGTTTAGACTGAACATCCCTGGAGCCGTCTTCCTGAACGGGGAAGGAGGCGGTGTTCTGCTAACCTTCGGAGAATAGTGCTCCGGAAACCAGATGCGGAAGAGAATTCCCGCGAGAGCACCTGGGTAGGAGGAATATCTCTGAAGCTCTTCCCCTCTATTTCTGTAAAGTACAGCCCCATCTTGACATACACATCCGGGAACCAATAGGTATTGGCGACTAGAGCAATAGCGTACAGCTCTGCTGCACTTTTCCCCTGCGAAGCACCAAGCTCCAGTAACCCTAACATCGCCGAACCATGATTGCAGTCTTGAAAGAAGGTGGAGTTATTGCAACAGGGACGGTAGATGTTTTCCGCCAGATTCCGTACAAGCTGTTCCTGCTTCTTATCCAGGACGATATTCGACACTTGATTAAAGTACGCTGCTCCGTTTTCCTCTTTCCCTAACGTCCACCCACCAGTACTGGCAAAGTTGGGCAGGTCTTTTCCTTGCAGGGGGCTTTGGTGGTTAAACGTAGTTTTATTTGAAAGACCTAATGCCCATAGGATATTCAATAAGATAGGAGCAGAAACCGTATCAAAGTGTAGCGGTTCTTGAGAAGGCATAAAGAAAGATTTTTTAATCCACGCCGGTATTTCTCTCCCTCGTTTTGCGTAAAGTCTATTCCATTTCTTTAGATCAATCACTCCTGCCTCTACCAGCGTTTTCACAGCACCCTGTAAAGAGACAGGAATCGTTTTGCCTTCTGTAGGGAGGAGTTCTTTCTCTAATGCTGCCTGTTTCTTTTGTAAAACATACTGTTTTCCCGGCTCAGTATAATGCAGAAGCCAGTAACGCGAACCTACAACGGCAAGAGACGCACCGATAACAAAACTACTGGAGCTAAGCAAGAAGTCTCTTCTCCGAATTTTCATACGATGTATCCATACTCTAGTATTTAACGGTACAACGGAGGGGAGCGCTTTTCCCTCCCCCTATCTCAACTCGGGTATCATTAAGGGCAGATTCCCCGCACGGGGAACGATTACTCCTCCTTGTGTCTCGGCACATAGCGTCCCTCGCGGGACAGCGTCATATCGAGCGTGTTGTCATCCTGATCATCCGAAGTAATCGTGGTTTGTTTCTCTGTCGCTTTGGGGGTGCGCTGTCCACAGGAGTGTGAGGAGCGTCCCCCTCCACAGCATCCTCCTCCCCCTGCATGACGCAGGAAGAAATAACCGACTCCACCGAGTACTACAAGCCAAAAAAGTGTCGTAAGCATAGCCTTCTCCTCTCTGTCAGGTAACTATTGCCAAAATTTCCCCGTTTTTTTGCATTCGCCAATCCCTCGACGTTTAATGATGGTGTGTGGTCTCCCGCGGTGGTTTCTCCCCATCCGGCTCTACCGGTGGTATCTCTTCAGGATGGTGATCCTGTGGCTCTCTTTTTCGCTGGTGACCGTGACTGTGAGCGCCGCCACATCCCAGACCAAAGAGATGCATGCCGATGAAGACGGCAAGTAAAAGCCAGAGTCCATAGTCCTGTAAGAATGTTCCCATACGTCCTTCCCTCCATGGTTATGTGGTGCTGCTGGTGTTTATCCCTGCCGTGTGCGCAGGGTGTTATCGAGACGGCATTGGTGCTGTAAGGGGAACTTGCCGCTGTTGGCCCACTCTAACCAGGAGCCGTCGTAGAGACGAACCCGGGGATAACCGAGCAGGCGTAACACGAAATAGGTATGGGAAGCTCGCATACCCGACCGGCAGTACACGACCACGGTCTTATCCTGACTTATCCCCACCTCTGCATAGAGACGTCGCAAGGTGGTCGGGGGAAGGATCTTGCGTGGTGCGGTCTCGGTCAGGTTCCGTACCCAGTCGATATTCACCGCACCCGGAATATGGCCGGCAATTTTTACCCCTCTTCCGGCCACTTTTCCCCGGAACTCGGCCCGAGAACGCGCATCAACCAACACCACGGCAGGATCGGTCAGGTGATCACGGATCCACTCCCCTGTCGCCAGTTTTGCCGGATCAGGGGTCCCGCGATAGGTGGTCTTGGGCACCGCAGGGACGGCAGTGGTGATCGGAAACGCTGCTGCCTGCCAGGCGGCGAACCCCCCATCCAGCACGGCCATGTGTGGATGACCATAATAGTCCAGCACCCAGAAGAGGCGGGTCGCCCGATCTCCCCCGGCCTCGTCATAGATCACTACGCGAGATTCAGGAGTCACACCGACTGCCCCTAATGACTCCTCCACCACCTCTTGCGGGGCCAGCATCCCGGGAATACCGTTGCGCGTGACCGTGATCTGGCCAATGGGAAGGTTTACCGCACCAGGGATATGCCCTTGCGCATAGGCGTCCTGTGACCGGACATCAATGATGCGTAGGCGTGGCTCCTCCAGACGCGCATGCAACTCTTCTGCGGTAATAAGCAGTTGTGGGTTCTCATAGCGATTTGGGTCCCCCACCTTCCCGGTCATCTGGGCTCTGGCCAGACCGGTGATACTCAGGAAGAGAATACTTATAAACGTTATGGCCACTCGTGGCATATAGCTCTTCTCCTTTCCATCATCCGCGTTTGTGCTTTGCCCTCTGTCTTTCTCGGTGCTGCTCCCAGAAAGTCTCTGCTCTCCTGATTCCTTCACCTCTATACCTTCAGGATACTCTCCGGATATTGCTCATCGGGGCTGGGTGGCACAGGTCGCATGTAGTAGACGCGGCTTTTATCCACCAGGAGCGTCCCTTCAGCGGTCAGCGAAATCCTGACCCGGTCTAAAGGGCGTGGAGCAGGTCCTTCGAAATTGGTGCCGTCCAGATAAAAACCACTCCCATGACACGGGCATTTGAAGGCCTGCTTATTGGGGATCCAGTTCGGGGTACAGCCGAGATGGGTACAGATGGCCAGCATGGCAAAGATCCCGCTTTCCCGCCGGATGATCCAGACCCGATAGGCTTTTTTATACTTTGTACTCACTTCTCCCACCAGATAATCTGTCGGCTGGCCGGCCGTAAAAATCATGGGGGGTTCGAAGAGAACACGGGGAAACATGAAGCGGAGAAAACCGAGCAGGCCAGAGGCAAGGACAAAGGCAATCCCTGCCCACCCGCTCAGGCTAAAGAAGTCCCGCCGTGTCCAGAGCGTAGTCTTCCCTTTCTGGCGTGACCTGCGTTTGGCCGGAGCTTGTGTCGTTGGAGAGGCCATGCACTCCCTCCTTTCTGCCCTTTAGGGTATTTAATGCTGCTCGATCTTTCATTCAGCAGGTCTTTCTCCTATGGTAACGGCAACTGACCGGGTCTTACCCCGCCGGATAAGCTTTACCGGCACAGCCTTACCCACCGGTGCCTCTGCCACGAGCCGGGGAAGATCGGTGGCGGTCTGCACCGGTTGCCCTCCCAAGGCTACAATAACGTCTCCCGGTTGTACACCTGCCTCTGCTGCCGGCCCACCAGCAACCACATCGGCTACCAAGGCTCCCTGCAGCTTTTCTAACCCTAATGACTGGGCAAGGGGTGGGGTAAGGGGTTGTACATAGACCCCTAGCCAACCCCGTACCACCCGGCCCCGGCTTTTCAACTGGGCGATGACCGTCTTGGCCAGTTGACTCGGAATGGCAAAGCCGATCCCCTGGCCACTGGCAACAATGGCGGTATTGATCCCGATCACCTCCCCGTTGAGATTGAAGAGGGGTCCTCCGCTATTCCCCGGGTTAATGGCAGCATCGGTCTGCAGAAAATCGTCATACGGTCCGGCACCGATGACCCGTCCCTTGGCACTGATAATGCCGGTAGTTACCGTCTGTCCTAAACCGAAGGGATTACCGATGGCAATGACCCAATCCCCGACCTGCGTGGCCTCCGAGTCTCCCAAGGGCACCGCCGGTAAGTCTCCCTCCGCTTTGATCCGGAGTAGGGCGAGATCGGTCTGGGGATCGGTTCCCAATACCGAGGCGTTAAACTCCCTTCCGTCGGCGAGCCGCACCCCAATGGTGCGGGCATTGGCAATGACATGGTTATTGGTCACGATATAGCCAGCCGGATCGATGATGAATCCCGAACCGAGACTCTGCCGGAACGCCGGTGGTCTTTGCAGGCCAAAAAAGCGTTCAGAGAATTCCTGCATGGGATGGCGGGGACCGGTTGCGAACTCTTCTCCTTGCACCACCTGCGTGGTACGGATATTTACCACCGCTGGAGTGAGCGTCTTCACCAACGGTGCCAGAGAAGTTAATCCTCGAGGAGAAACAACAGGAGCGGCATAGGCAGCCCTGGACTGGGACGGGGGAAGAGAGGCCCGGGGAGAGTCCTGAAGCAGGGTGGCTTGTGGGTTAAAGGGCCAGAACAGCCAGAGCACTCCACTGCCAACGATGAGCAGCAAGAGCAGAGAGAATGGCCAGAAGCGTCGTGAAGGAAGGGACATCTTTTCTTAATCCTCCTCATACCTGAAGCAATAGCTTAAATCGTTCTTCACCAAATCTTTTTGTCTAAGAGAGCAAAGAGTATGCCAGGAGGTCATCTGCCTGATTATCTGGCTCCACAACTCTGCGTAACAGTGGACAGGGAACAGGCACGTAGGGAAAGATGCCACAGGGTGTGGCAAAATGGGACACAGGTCGTTTGGGTCAGAGGAGCTTGGGATTCCAAAAAGAAAAGAGGGGGACGGCCCATGTCCCCCCCAGCGAAGGGAGATTCGCTCTGAGACATACTGCGTATTGTCTCTTCCTACGCATCTGTCTGTCCTTCAATTTAAAGCAAAAACAATGCCAATTCGCAGGAAAGGCGAGTTTTCGTGTGACCTGGTATGCGGTCATTCATAGCAGAGGAGATTTCTTCCGGTCTGGGGCCTCTTCTCCTCGCGATGGCGACTGCGGGGGATAGCGGGGAGTCCGGAGCAGGTAGAGTAAACAGAGCAAAATCCCCCCGCCAATCACCCCCCAAAACAGGACCGTCAACCAGAAGCTCATGGTGTGGAAGGCCATCCAGGCATGGGTCAACATGCTTACGCTCCTTCTTTTCGCTGACTCGTCTGCACCGGCTTTGGAGCCAGCAAGGCTTCGATCTGTGTGGTGAGGGTCTCAAGGCTGATTTCGCCGATGTGTTTGTGGGCAATGATGCCCTGACGGTCAATAAAAAAGGTCTCTGGTACGCCATACACCCCGTAGTCGATCGAAATTTTACTCCCGTGATCCGGCCCGTTAGGGAAGGTTTTTCCAAAACGAGCAATGAATTGCCGGGCGTCTTCGTCTTTGTCCTGGTAATTGACCCCGACGATGACCACTCCCTGATCGCGATATCGCTGCCAGGCTGCCTCCAGACGGGGAGCCTCATTCCAGCAGGACGGATAGCACCAGGAGGCCCAGAAGTTGAGCACGACCACTTTTCCACGCAGGTCTTGCAGGCGCAAGGTCTCGCCATTGAAGAGCTGCAGGGTAAAGGGAGGTGCCGGTTTCCCCACCAGGGGAGAGGGGATGAGTTTAGGGTCTTTCCCTAAACGGGCAGCAAATAAGCCTAATAACCCTAACAGCGGGAGTAAAGATAACAGCAGGAGACTTTTTACCCAGCGACGCATCCTTCCCTCCTTTCCTCTCTCAGCCAGGATTCTGGCAGTATACACGGAACCGCCTCTTCCATGACGGTACAACATTTGCGGAGCACGGCGATGGTATGCGGTCCCTTCCCGAAGGTGGCGATCTGGGAGTGGGAGCATACATGGTAGGGCCGCGTTTCTGCCGATAGAAAATGCCAGGCGTATTTTTTCCCCAATAGCCGCTCCAGCAGAAAGGCGTAAAGCTTCCCGATTCCTCGAGGCGGAAGACTGGAAAAGGCATAGATCACGTAGCCATCGTCTTTAATCACCCGCAGGAATTCCTGGACAACCTGTTTGGGATGAGATACCGTTTCCAGAGCCCAGGTGCTGATCACCATATCAAACGAGCGATCGGGATAAGGGAGAAAGGTCATATCCTGTTGCTGAAAGCGTACCCGCGGATCCTGGATCTTCTGTTGCGCTCTGGCAAGCATCTTCTCTGAGACGTCGATCCCCACGACTTCCGCCGGGTCTGTCGCTTGTAGTAGCATTTCTATGGCCGCTCCGGTACCGGTTCCTGCATCCAGCACCCGGGCACCAGGCCTGACATGGCGTGCAACGAGCGCTTCCAGGTGCTTCCAGGCTCCCTCGCCAAGCAGTGTCTTCCAGCGTTGCTGAGCCTGGTCGTAGCGACTGGCTACCCGATCGTAGGTGGCGGCTACCTGTTTGGGGTGTTTCCGGAGCAGGCCCAACCAGGTGAGTAGATCTACTCCAGCCTGTCGCTTGAGCCGCTCCCAAAAGTCCTGATAGGTATTCCGACCACGCAGGACATCAAAATAGCCCTCGATCAGGGATGAGTCCTGCAGCACCGCATAGCCGATACGGGGAAAATGGTAAATGAAAAGCGCCATTTTGCGGGCAGCCCGGAATTCTGGATAGATTTCTGCCGCCAGCGCCTCTTCATAAGTGGACAGGGAGAGTGAGGGCTCTTGCAGCGCCTGGATGATCGCCTGTGCCGCTAACTGCCCACTGCGGATCGCATAATAAATCCCCTCTCCGAGAAAGGGATCAACCAGACCGGCTGCATCTCCTACCACCAGAGTGCGACGCGTGGTCAGGGGTCTGGTACCACTGAAGACAGGAATAATATACCCATGGCGTTCTTCGAGTGCTATCTCTCCTTCCAGCAGGTGCTCTGCAGCTAAGAGCTCTTGATAGTACGGTTTGGGGTGACGGATGTATCCCTTGAGTCCGGCAACACCAACGGAGAGGTGGCTCTGCTTGGGGAAGATCCATCCATAACCGTAGGGTACCGAACCAAAGTCGATATAGGCCAGATCGTCAAAGAGGAGTTCCTCTTCAGCAGAAGGGATAATCTCCCCCTCTAAAGCCAGGGCGATACGCCGCTTGGCACCAAGACCCAGGGTTCGAGCTACCACGCTCTGTACCCCATCCGCTCCCACCAGAAAAGCCGCCTGATAGGTCCCCTGCTTTGTCTGGACCTCTACGCCGTCTGCTGATTCCTGGATGGCCGTTACCTGCTCTCCGGTATGAATTTCCACCCCTGTCTTCGCTGCCCGTTCTACCAGGAAGGCATCGAAGCGATCCCGCATCACCATGTAGGCTACCGGCTCGGGAGAGCGGGCCACAACCTCCTGACCAAAACGAAAGGTCAGTCTGCCTCCATAGACCACCTTTTCGATTAAAGGATGAAAGTCAGGGGAAAGAATACGATCAATTTTAAGGGACAGGCAGCCTCCGCAGGGTTTGTAGCGCGGTAGCGTCGCTCTCTCCAGAGCCAGGACACGTAATCCAGCGCGGCCTAAGGCTTCTGCAGCACTGGCCCCTCCAGGACCAAGACCCACAACGATGACATCATAATACGGCATGCGGTATTCCTCCTGAGATAAAAATTCTCTATCACCTAAGATTAAGGAGCGTACCTTATGCCAGGTGCAACGTTCATGCCATCGAGGAAAGTCGCTATGGCTAACACTTTTGTACTCTGATGCCTCCTCTGGTCAGACGTTACCGAAAAAACTCTGTACCGCCGAGGACACCGGGCAGAGCCTCTCCTTGTCTATTCGGTCCGGCGTTCTCAGCGGTACAGAGCTGTGCTTTCCATGCCTCTGGGAGAAGAGGCGGGTAGAGGGGAGGGATATTTGCCCCAGAGTGTGGCAAAATGGGACAGTAAAGAGAGCTTGCTTTCCGTACCAGGAGGTGATAAGGATAAGGTTGGTCCCTGTTGGCATGGTATTTGCTCTGTTTCACCTCAGCCTGTATTAGAACATCGGCATCGCCTGGAGGTCTGCACCGCAGCGCACACCGGGCATGCTGCGAGCAACAGGAAACGGTGCCGCCTTCTCGGCGGTGGGTTTTTCGTGAGTCCTGAAGCTCACGACTAAGGAAAGAAGAAAAGGATTTATTGACACTTCACGAAAGGAGAAAACGTGTGACCAAAGTGAAAGACCCCGTGTGTGGAATGGAGATAGAGGAGGAGGGTGCTGTTGCGACCCAGACCTATAACGGGCGGGTGTACGCTTTCTGTTCCACCGACTGCGAGGAGCAGTTTATTCAACACCCCGAACACTATGTTTCTGGCCAGAAGGAGGCCGTCCCCTCGGTTACTACCGGGGTACCTGAGCAGAGGGAAGGCCCGGTACACATAGAGCTCCCTATTGCCGGACTCGATTGTGCCACCTGTGTTTCGACCATCGAGCGCAGCCTGCGCGAGGTTCCCGGTGTGCAACAGGCACATGTGAACTTTGCCCTGGCTAAAGCCCATGTCGTGTATGACCCCGGGCAGACGACGCTGGAACACCTCATCGCCGTCATCAAACGGACCGGGTACGAGGTCGGGACCTCGGAGATGCGGGTGCGCATTCGAGATTTGCACTGCGCCTCCTGTGTGACCTTCGTTGAGGAGGCGCTGCAGCGGGTTCCGGGCGTGCTGGAGGCCACGGTCAGTCCCGGGACCGAGACGGCTCTGGTCCGGTATGTGCCAGAACGGGTCGATTTTGCGGCGATCCGAGCCGCAATCGAATCTGCCGGCTATCAGACGGTGCATCGTGTAGAGGAGGAAGAAGCGCCTGACCAGGAAATGAATGCCCGGGAACGGGAATACCAGACCCTGATGCGCAAGTTCTGGTTTGCCGGGATCATCTCCATTCCGATACTCCTGACCTCCTATCCGGAATTTGTCCCCTTCCTGGGGAATTTATCCCGCACCACGCTGCGGATTATCTGGGCCGTAGATGCCCTGCTGGCACTCCCGGTACTCTTCTGGTCAGGCCAGCGCTTCTTCACCGGAGCCTGGGCCGCTTTCCGGCATCACAGTGCGGATATGAATACGTTGATCGCCCTGGGAACCGGCGCTGCCTGGCTCTACTCTGTTGCCGCTATCGCCATTCCCCAGGTCTTCCCTGCCGGAACGGCTGAACCCTTTTTCGATGTGGCGGCAGTGGTTATTGCCCTGGTCGTGCTCGGGCAGGCGCTCGAAGTGCGGGCCAAGGGCCGGACCAGTGAGGCCATCAAAAAACTCCTGGATCTGCAGGCCAAGACGGCCCGGGTGATCCGGGATGGCCAGGAGATGGATATCCCGGTGGAGGAGGTGCTGGTAGGGGATGTGATTGTGGTAAGGCCCGGGGAGAAAGTGCCGGTGGATGGGGTGGTGAGCGATGGGAGTTCGGCGGTGGATGAAAGCATGATCACCGGCGAGCCGATCCCGGTAGAAAAACGGCCAGGGGATGAGGTGATCGGTGGGACCATCAACAAGACCGGAGCGTTGAAGTTTACTGCAACCAAAGTGGGGAAAGACACGGCGCTGGCCCACATTGTGAAGCTGGTACAACAGGCGCAAGGAACCAAGCCGCCTATCGGCCGGCTGGTCGATGTGGTCAGCGGGTACTTCGTCCCCACGGTGATGATCATCGCCATCCTGGCTTTCCTGGCCTGGTTTAATTTCGGCCCAGACCCCCGGCTCGCCTTTGCCCTGGTAGCCGCAGTCACCACCCTGGTCATCGCCTGTCCCTGTGCCTTAGGACTGGCCACTCCCATGAGCATCATGGTCGGGGTGGGCAAAGCGGCAGAGCATGGCGTGTTGATCCGAAACGGGGAAGCACTGCAGCAGTCTGCCGATCTGGATACCGTTGTACTGGATAAGACCGGTACCGTGACCAAAGGCAAGCCGGAACTCACCGATGTGTTAACCGTAGAAGGATACTCTGAAACTGAAGCCCTGCGGCTGGCTGCTTCGGCCGAATGGGGGAGTGAACATCCCCTGGCAGAGGCGATCGTCGAAGGAGCAAAAGCCCGCGAGGCGGAGTTGGTGGAGCCAGAGGAGTTCCAGGCCATTGCCGGCCATGGGATTGCGGCGACCGTTGATGGCCATCGCGTGGCCTTGGGGAATCGGCGACTGATGGAGCAGGTGGGTGCCGATATCTCTCCCCTGCTTGCCGAGGCAGAGCGGCTGGAGGGAGAGGGAAAGACGGTCATGTTCCTGGCGACAACGGATGGAGCAGAGAAACAGGCTGCGGCTGTTGGACTCATCGCCGTGGCCGACACGATTAAAGACGACTCGGTTGCTGCGATCCAGGCCTTGCAGGCTATGGGACTGGAAGTGGTCATGCTCACTGGCGATAATCGACGCACCGCCGAGGCCATTGCCCGTCAGGTCGGGATCAGCCGGGTGCTGGCCGAGGTGCTACCGGAGCAGAAGGCGGCAGAGGTGCGGAACCTGCAGCGGGAAGGACGAAAGGTCGGCATGGTAGGGGATGGGATCAACGATGCCCCGGCCCTGGCCCAGGCAGATGTGGGGTTCGCCATCGGCACCGGCACGGATGTGGCCATCGAAGCGGCGGATGTCACCCTGGTCGGGGGAAGTCTCCGGGGTGTGGTGACCGCCATCGAGGTCTCTAAAGCGACCATGCGCAACATCAAGGAGAATCTGGTGGGTGCCTTTCTCTATAACACCCTGGGCATTCCGGTGGCGGCCGGAGCCCTCTATCCGATGTTTGGTCTGCTCTTGAGTCCACTGATCGCCGGAGCGGCCATGGCGTTTAGTAGCGTGACCGTGGTGGGGAACGCCAATCGGCTACGCCGGTTTCGACCACAGAGAACTTAAATGAGAGGGGATAGGAAAGATGACGACATTGCTGGTCAATCTGTTCGGTCTGGGACTCATGGCCTGGATCGTGTGGTACTTCTGGCTATATGAAAAGAAAGGCACTGCAGCATCTGAGGTGGGTGGAGCCCAGGAGGTCCGTATCCGGGTCAAAGGGGGGTACGACCCGGACGTGATCGTGGTCAAGGCGGGCAAACCGGTCCGCCTCCACTTTACCCGGGAAGAGGAGGCCTCCTGCAGCGAGATGGTGCTCTTCGATGATTTTAACCGATCGGCCCAATTACCTCCTTTCCAGGAGGTGACCCTGGAGCTCACCCCGCAGCAGCCCGGCGAGTACGGTTTTCAATGCCAGATGGGGATGTTACGCGGCAAGCTGATCGTGGAAGCGTAAGAGCGACAGAGGAGAGGGATATGTCCAGGCACGAGGTGCAGGTACATCTGGAGCACATTGCCGTAAAGAAAAAAGCGCTGGAAAATTATCGACCGGTGGTGGGAGAACAGGTCCTGGCCGAGATCCGATCGGTAGCCGGTGAGCTGCAAGGACTACGTGTGCTCCATCTGAACTCAACCTCATCGGGGGGTGGGGTGGCAGAACTCCTCGACTCCATGGTCCCTCTCCTCTGTGATGTGGGACTGCAGGCAGAATGGCGGGTGCTCTGTAAAGATCCGGAATTTTTCCAGGTGACCAAGCAGTTTCACAATGCGCTGCAGGGAGGAGATTTGATCCTGACCGAGGCGATGAAGGAGCGGTACCTGGAGCGTAACCGGCAGTGTAGCGCCATGCTGGAAGAGGCATACGATGTGATAGTGGTCCATGATCCTCAACCGGCAGCCATCCGCCAGTTTCATGGTCCGGCCAGAGCGCGGTGGATCTGGCGTTGTCATATCGATACTTCGGAGCCGCATCCGGAGGTATGGGCATTTCTGCAGCCGTTTGTGGAAGAGTACGATGTGGCGGTCTTTACCATGGCCCAGTTTGTGCCACCTCATCTGCATCGACCACGGATCGTCTGTATTCCCCCGGCCATCGATCCGCTCAGCTCCAAAAACCGTCACCTCCCCAAATACCTGTGCCGGGAGGTGGTAAACGAATTTGGGGTGGATCTGACCCGACCGCTTATCATCCAGGTAGCCCGTTTTGATCCCTGGAAGGACCCGCAAGGGGTCATCGAAGCCTATCGCCTGGCCAAGAGAGACTACCCGGAATTACAGCTTGCCCTGATCGGGGCCATGGCCGAGGATGATCCAGAGGGATGGGAAGTCTATAAGCGTATTCGTACCCTCGGAGAAGCCGATCCGGATCTCTATCTCTTCACCAACCTGACCGGGGTAGGTAGTCATGAGGTCAATGCCTTTCAGCGTGTAGCCGATGTGGTGGTGCAAAAGTCGATTCGAGAAGGCTTTGGCCTGGTGGTATCGGAAGCCCTCTGGAAGGAGACACCGGTGGTGGCAGGCAAAACGGGAGGAATCCCGCTGCAGATGACCGATGGGGAAGAGGGGTATCTGGTAACCGGGGTAGAGGAATGTGCGGCACGAATCGTGGAATTGTTAGAGCATCCGGAGCGGGCAGCGGCAATGGGACAGCGGGGACAGGAACGGGTGCGCAGGCATTTTTTAATCACCCGCCTGCTTCTGGACGAACTCAAGCTGATACGGTCGTTAGTGTGATGTATGGATCTTCCTTGTCTCCAGGCCTTCACCGCTGAGGACGCCGAGTCCGCAGAGCTTTTTGGCTTATGTATCCCGGCGTTCTCCGCGTGCTCGGCGGTAAAAAGTCCTTCCGGTCACGCATGGCCTTAGATGACTCAGAGTGCAAAAGGGTGAGTAATAGTTACTTAAGAAACAGCATGAGGAAATGTACAGGAGGTAGAGTAAGGGTATGGAAACGGTACCGACTTTAGGGGGTATGTGGGAACTCACCATACTCATGGTAGTCATCGCTTCGTGGATCCTCTACCGGTACGTGGCACCACGCGGCTGGAAGGAATGGGCACGCGCAGGATTAGTGCAATCCTTCATCATTGCCCTTTACGCGGAGATGTATGGGTTCCCGTTGACCATCTATCTGCTCAGCGGCTGGCTGGGCCTGGAGATCCCCTGGATGCATCAGAATGGTCACCTCTGGGCGGTGCTTTTAGGCAGAGGATTTTTCGGGACCATGCTGGAGATGCTGGTAGGCTATACTCTGGTGTTCATGGGCCTTTCCCTCCTCGTCCAGGGGTGGCGAGAGGTATACCGGGCGACCAGAGAAGGGCGACTGGCTACCGGAGGAGTCTATGCCATCGTCCGGCATCCCCAATACACCGGTATCTTCCTGGCCATCGCGGGTCAGTTGATCCACTGGCCCACCATCCCCACCCTGGTCTTGTCTCCTCTCATCGTCTGGGCGTACTACCGGCTGGCGAGGAGAGAAGAGCAACAGATGGTGGCAAAATTCGGAGATCAATATCTCCTGTACCGGCAACAGGTTCCCATGTTCTTCCCTAAAAGAAGAGACTGGAAACGGCTGATCTCTTCGCGGAAATCTCGTGCGGGAAGCAGAGTTATGGAGACAGGGACATAGGACTATCCCCAGGCGCAAATCGATGCGGTAGATATCGATCCCCGCAACCCTACCACAAAAGTCACAAGGATTTTAGGGAGGGGGAAAAGACTATCTCTGGCAGGCAAATGGGAAGACGATATCGGCAGAGAGAGATTTTCTCATTGATTCCAGGTGCCTCAGGATTCCTCGGGTGATTCCACCCGGCCGTCGGTCACCTGCCAGACCTTTTTGGTCCGTGCAACGACCGCCGCATCTGGAGTCACCCAGGTTCCTGCCACGACCGGAATGGTGGGGAGACCAAGACGGGAGAGAAGAGTTGCCCGCTTAGCGGCACGCTCAACGTCGTCTATACCTACCCCCCAGGAGACTTCCACTACTACATAGACCTCCTGCTGAGTGTGCCGATGTCGTCCTTGGATCACCACATCGGCCTGCAGGATCTGTTCCGCTTCTTCTTCGGACAACTCTCCCCTGGAGACGGCTTCATCAAGAAGGAGCGCAAGCCTTTCTCCAGAGAGGACAGAGGCTCGTCGGATCAGACGGTGAAAATAGGCATGAGCTTGCTCTCGGTAGCGACGTTCCAGATCACTCCCTTTGAGCCGCTCCAGGTCGGTCGCCATCCGAGTTTGTACCTCTACCAGGCGTTCGACCTGCCCCGTGAGCTGGCGAACTTGCTGGGTCAGGGCTTCCTGGGTTTGAGCAAGGGTATCTACCCGCCGGGTCAGGGTTTCCTGGGCCTGGGCCAGGGCATCCACACGCTGGGTCAGGGTTTCCTGGGCCTGGGCCAGGGCATCCATGCGGTGGGCCAAGGTGTCCATGCGGCGGGTCAGGGC
>RFHZ01000475.1 GCA_003696125.1 Nitrospinota bacterium | reverse complement strand
TTCAAGAACGATCCGGAGTGCTGGGTGGTGATCCTCACCGGAGCCGGAGACAAGGCGTTCTGTGCAGGGGATGACATCAAGTGGGCGGCAGAGCATGCGGATGAGCCGATGCCGTGGGGTGACTGGCATTACTCCTCCCCCACCCGGATCGGGCCGACCGGCATGCTCCCTACCGAGATCTGGAAGCCGATGATTGCAGCGGTCAACGGGTATGCGCTGGGAGGTGGCATGGAGATCACCCTCAACTGTGATCTTGTCGTCGCTTCAGAAAACGCCTCTTTTGGTCTTCCCGAGGTCACGGTAGGGGTCATTCCAGGAGGGGGTGGAGTCTTCCGCGCTCCCCGCCAGCTTCCCCTCAAGGTGGTGATGTACATGGTGATGACCGGGGAACGGCTCAGTGCCGAGGAGATGTATCGACTCGGGTACGTCAACAAGGTGGTTCCCTTGCCTGAGCTGCTGCCTACGGCCACACGACTGGCAGAACAGATCTGCCAGCATCCCCCGCTCGGGGTGCAGGCGGCCAAGGAGAGCATCCTGCGCGGTATGGACCTGCCGGTCGACTATCCGGCCACGGCCTGGCACCTCTTCAAGCCCTCTATAACGCAGAGGCTCAGGGAGTCTGAGGATGCCCAAGAAGCCCGGCAGGCCTTTATCGAGAAGCGCAAGGGACGGTACCGGGGACGATAGGAAGAAGAGAAGGAGGAAGAGGCATGACCATTCGCATTGCAGCCATCGAAGTCAATCACTGGCACTCCCTCTACGATGCCGCCTATTTGCGTCATCTCTCCCGCATGCCGGATGTGCAGATCGTTGGGGTGCAGGACCCGGACCCAGAAGTGGCGGCCAGGCGGGCGGCAGAGCTGGGCAATCCTCCCACCTATACCGATTATGCGCAGATGCTGGCCGAGACACGACCCGACTTTGTGCTGGCCCTGGGACGGCACAAGGTCATGGCCGAGATCGCGCACTATCTGCTCGATCACGGCTATCCGTTTGTGATGGAAAAGCCGATGGGCTTTACCGCCGACGAGGTGCGGGGGATCGTGGAGAAGGTAGAGCAGACAAACGGTTTTGTCGGCGTTCCCCTCATCCAGCGCTACCAGCCGTTTGTCCAGCAGGCACAGCAGATGCTGGCCGAAGGCCGGTTCGGCACTCTCTCCCATTTCTACTTTCGGCTCAATCGCCCCACCTCGGCCCGCTATCCGGCCTGGGATTCGCCCTGGATGCTCGATCCGACCATTTCAAACGGCGGGTGCCTGCGCAACCTGGGAACCCATGGACTCGACCTTTTCCTGTTGCTTACCGGTGAAGAGGCAGAGGTGACAGGTGCGCAGCTCAGTTGGCGGGCCTTAGGGCAACCGGTGGAGGACTATGCCACGGTGCTGGTACGCTCGGAGAGCGGGATCATAGGG
>RFHZ01000043.1 GCA_003696125.1 Nitrospinota bacterium | reverse complement strand
GCCTGACCCCTTATGTCCTGACCCGAAAACGTGCCCACCTGAAGCCGGAATGGCGAAGCAACCGTGCTCCGATCCTGGCCGTGGGGGTACTGGCCCTCTTCACCTATCTGCTGATCCTCTTTGCCCTGCGCATGAGTAAGGTCAGTTACGTTGTCGCCTTACGCGAATCGAGTATCCTTTTCGCCTCGCTCTATGGCATCCTCTGGTTACAGGAGGAGGCCGGCAGGCAGAAGTTTATCGGTGCCTTCCTCATCTTTGCGGGTGCCGTGTGTATCGGCCTGAGCAGGTGACAGGTCCTGAAATATTCTCTTGCAAATCTCCAGGAATCGGTTTATTAATAGATAAAAGAGGGCTGTAGTTCATCCTGGCAAAAGCGACGGGAAGACACTCTGCGGAACGTTGAGGTACGACCAGAGACTCTTCTACAGGCAGAGGGGGTCCGAAGGACCTTGGGAATACACGATGGAAAGAGGAGGGAGTAACATGAGTTGTATCAGCAAGAAATGGGGGTTTGGAGGAATTTTCGTCATCGCCGTACTCTGCCTGGCTGTCGCTGCCTGGGCCTTTGAGCCGATCCCTATCGAGGAATACAAGAAGTGGCCCAACAACTGGGGGAAGTGGGGGCCGGATGACGAGATAGGGACCCTGAACTACAACACCCCGGAGAAGATCGTGGAAGCGGCCAGGCTGGTCAAAAAGGGAAAAATCATCCCCGTATCCTGGCGAGCCGAATACTTTAAGTACCCCTTGTGGGGGAACCGGGTCGGTATCGAACGGTTCATGAACTGGTCTGGTGCCGATGTAATGGCAAATCCCAAGCCGGGGTTGACTTACACCGATGAGATCATCAAGGTGGAGTCCCACGGCATGTCGCACGTGGACCCGCTCGGTCACCTCTGGTATGGGGATAAGATGTATAACGGCTATCCGGTAGCCAAATATATCAAGCATGACCAGGGGATGCTGAAGAACAACGCCAATGCCTATCTTCCCCACAGTGCCGGGAGAGGGGTGCTCCTGGATGTGGCTCGGTACAAAGGGGTGGATTACCTGGGCGATAAATACCTGATCACGGCAGAGGAGCTGGATGCCGTTGCCAAATGGGAGAATGTGGAGATCAAGCCCGGGGATGCCGTCCTCATCCGCACCGGCTTCATGAAACACTGGGCGAAAATCGTCCAGCAGGGGAGGAGATGGAGGGCGACGGAAGATGGAGAACCCGGTCCGGGTTGTGACTTCATCGAGTGGGCCCAGGAGAAGAAGATCGGCCTGGTCGGTGCAGACAACATCGCGGTGGAGCATATCGTTCCTGTAGAAAAGGAGTGCAACGAGAAGTACAAAGTACCGCTCATTCCTCTACACGTTGCGGTTCTCCAGATGCTGGGGGTTCCCATGCAGGAGATCCTGGACCTGGATGCCCTGTCTGAGGATTGCGCCCAGGATGGGGTCTATGAATTCTTCTATGTCTGGCCTCCTCTCAACTTCTGGAACGCAGCAGGAGGGTTGATCTCTCCTGTGGCCATTAAGTAAACATCGCCTCTTCACCTGTCACCCCCTTCGGACCTCTTCTGCGCTGCTATAGACCACTGTATCTCTTGTATCTCTCTGGGGGTGCCGAAGGAGAGGGGATTTCTGTTCACTTCTATTCGAGGATATTGCCATGGCCAAGCTCAAGATTGAAGGTTCTTTTGTCGCCCTGATCACCCCTTTTAACCGGGATGGAACGGTCGATTGCGAGGGCTTTCGTACCCTGATCGATTTTCAAGCCTGTCATGGGACCAAAGCCGTCCTGATCATGGGTTCTACCGGAGAGGTCTCTCTCCTCTCTTGGGAGGAGCGCAAAAAGATCATCCGGGAAACGGTGAAATTCCGGAAAGAGGGGATGCTCCTCTTCTACGGGTGCACCGGATATTCGACCCAGAGTACCATCGAGATGGTGCGTTATGCGGCGAACGAAGGAGCGGATGGGGCCATTATTACCCTCCCCTCCTACATCTGCCCCTCTGTAGAGGATGCGATCCACTACTTCCTGGAGGTGGCAGAGGCCAGTGACATCCCGATCGGGATCTACAACAACCCGAGCCGGGTGCGGACCGATCTGCCGGCAGAAGCGATTATCCGCTTGGCCGATCATCCCAACATCGTGATCGATAAGGAGGCCACACCACGACCCGGCCAGATTGCCCAGATCATTGCGGCGCAGAAAGAGCTCTCCGTGATGTGCTGTGACTCTCCCCATTTCGGCCTGGTCATGCAGGTCATGTCGCTGGGAGGACAGGGAACGGCCAACGTCACCGGGAACATCGCCCCGCAGGAGATGGCCATCCTTTCCCAACCCTGGCAGTCTTTTGAAGACGTGGAACGATGTCGGGAGACCTATCTCCGCCTCCTCCCCCTTCTCCATTTCCACTATTCCCGCGTGAACCCGGTACCGGTCAAGTCTCTGGCCAAAGCGCTGGGACTGCCAGCCGGGGACCTGCGCAGGCCGTACCGCAACCTGGAAGGGGAAGAGCTCCGCCGTGGGGTAGAGATCGTCAAGGCGCTCGGCCTGGTAGAGAAATACCAATACGCCTCCCCCCACGCAGCGGTCGGCTAAAACCCCTAAACCGTATCCCCTGATTACGCCCAGGGGGGTGGAGTATCCCAGCGGTTAAAGAATACGGTCTCTGTGGTCGGTTTTCGGACCGTGGGACCGAACTTCCCCCGCGGGTAGCCCAGGGGGATACAGGCCAGGATTTCCACCTCAGGAGGGATCTGGAAAAGCCGGTGGACTCTCTCCTCTACCTGGGGATGCAGGGTGGTGATGGTCGAGCCGATGCCCAATGCCCTGGCTGCCAGCAGGAGATTTTGCACCGCAGGGAAGACCGAGTTCTCGGCATGAGGGGCGATGGAGCAGACCAGGATGATGAGGGGAACCGTTCCCATCTCTTCGGCCAGGCGCATGGCCGACTGCATCACCCGGTTCTCGGCAGGAATATCCTCCGGTTTGGTCCATCCCTGTTCCCGCCGTTTGGCCCACCAGGCTTCGCGGTACAGCTCTCCAAGGG
>RFHZ01000474.1 GCA_003696125.1 Nitrospinota bacterium | reverse complement strand
TCCTCCTCCCCATCCTCCTCTTCCCCCTCACCGTGCCCATCGTGCTGGGGGCGGTAAAGACCACCGGAACCATCCTGAGCGGGTCTTCGCTCACCGATGGAAAGCCCTGGCTCCAGATGATGGGGGTGTTTGACCTCATCTTCCTGGTGGCGGCTTTCCTCACCTTTGAATTCGTGGTAGAGGAATAAGGAAAGCGAGGTGATAGGATGCCCAAGCGCCGTACAGCCCTCCAGAAGGCCCTGGAACGCTGGGAAAAGGAGGTCCTGCAACCGGCACTCCGTCAATTCCCGGAACGCAAGGAACGGTTCACCACCCCCTCTGGCCTGGAAATCAAGCGCCTCTATACTCCCCTCGATGCCCCGGAAGAGGACTACCTCCCGGAAATCGGCTTTCCGGGAGAGTACCCCTATACGCGCGGCATTCACCCGACCATGTATCGCGCCAGACCCTGGACCATCCGCCAGTTCTCCGGGTACGGGACGCCGGAAGAGACCAATGCCCGCTACCGCTATCTCCTGGAGCAGGGAACCCATGGCCTGAGCGTGGCTTTCGACCTCCCTACCCTGATGGGACGGGATGCCGATGACCCGCTCTCCGCCGGGGAGGTGGGAAAATGCGGCGTTTCTGTCTCCTCCCTGGCCGACATGGAGATCCTCTTTGACCAGATCCCGCTCGATCAGGTCACCACCTCCATGACCATCAACGCCCCGGCTCCCATCCTGCTGGCCATGTACATCGCGGTGGCGGAAAAGCAAGGGGTCCGGCCGGAAGCCCTGCGCGGCACCATCCAGAACGATATGCTCAAAGAGTACATCGCCCAGAAGGAATGGATCTTCCCTCCCCGTCCCTCCCTGCGCCTCGTCATCGATACCATCGCCTACTGCAGCCGTCATCTTCCCCAGTGGAACCCGATCAGCATCAGCGGCTATCATATCCGGGAAGCCGGCGCCACGGCCGTGCAGGAACTCGCCTTCACCCTGTACGACGGCCTCACCTATGTCCAGCTCGGGGTGGAAGCAGGGCTGGAGGTGGACGATTTTGCTCCCCGCCTCTCCTTCTTCTTTGATGCGGACAACCACTTTGGGGAGGAGATCGCCAAGTTCCGGGCGGCGAGAAAGATCTGGGCGCGCGAGATGCAGCGACGCTTCCATCCCCGCAATCCCCGCTCCCTCTGGCTCCGCTTTCACACGCAGACGGCCGGCTATACCCTGACCGAGCAGCAGCCCTATGTTAACATCATTCGCGTGGCTATTCAGGCCCTGGCCGGTGTGCTGGGCGGCACCCAATCGCTCCATACCAACGCCCTGGACGAGACCTATGCCCTGCCCACCGAACATGCCGCCCTCATCGCCCTGCGCACCCAGCAGATCCTCCTGCACGAGACCGGTCTGACCGATACGGTCGATCCCCTGGGCGGGTCTTACTACATCGAGGCGCTGACCAGGCAGATGGAGGCAGAGGTATACCGCTACTTCGAGCAGCTCGATGCCCGTGGGGGCATGATTGCCGCCATCGAACAGGGGTTTCCCCAGCGGGAGATCCAGCAGGCGGCCTACCGCTTCCAGCGAGAGATCGAGACCAAAGAGCGGATCATCGTCGGGGTGAACGAGTACGTGCTGCCGGCCGAGGAGCCGATCGAACTCCTCGCCATCGACCCGGCAGTGGAAAAGGTGCAGAGGGAAAGGGTAGAACAGGTCCGGGCCCAACGTGATGCCCGCCGCTGGAAGATGAGCCTGCAGCGCCTCCAGGAGGCGGCCAGGGGCGAAGAGAACCTCTTCCCCTTTATCCTGGATGCGGTGAAGGCCTATGCCACGGTAGGGGAGATCTGTAACGCCCTGCAGGAGATCTTTGGTACCTATGAGGAACCCCCGCTGGTGTGAGCTGCGCTTCCTCCCCCTCTTCTCTTCCTCCTGTATCTGCTGAGAGAGGCTCCTGATCGTCTTTACCGCGATATCTATTTTTCAATTCCTTTTTCCTGTAGTATTTCCACGCCATACCACGTCCTAACCCTTGGTACAGGCGCAAAAATAATTCTTGACATTTCCTTCTCCTTTAGGGTATATATTTTGCGCCTTTGTCATGTCCCGAAGTACGGAGGGGGGCCCTTTTCTCCTGTCTCACTTGATTCTGTAGTCTGTACAGCACGTCCTGCAGTGTTAGGGAAGGGACATTTGCCTATGGGAGGCGGGTATGGACAGGTGAAGGTTGCGTAAGAGGGTAAATCTCGTAGAGAAAGGAGGTATCTATAGTGGAGAAAATACGTATTGCCATTGTCGGTTTAGGGAACTGCGCCAGCTCGTTGCTGCAGGGGATCGAGTACTACAAGGGGAAAGACAGCAAAGATGCCATCGGGTTGATGCACTGGGAAATCGGTGGGTACAAGCCTTACGATGTCGAGGTGGTGGCAGCTTTTGACATCGACCGGCGCAAGGTAGGAAAGGATGTGGCCGAAGCGATCTTTGCTCCTCCCAACTGTACCACCGTCTTCTGTCCCCATATGCCGAAAACCGGTGTGACCGTGCAGATGGGGAGGGTACTGGACGGGTTCTCTGACCATATGCGCGATTACGATCCCGACTACACCTTTGTCCTGAGCAACGAAAGGGAGGCGACCAAAGAGGAGATCGTGGCCACCCTGCGACAGACCCGGACCGAAATCCTGCTCAACTACCTCCCGGTCGGCTCCGAAGCGGCCACGCGTTTTTATGCCGAATGCGCCCTGGAGGCCGGTGTGGCCTTCATCAATAACATCCCGGTCTTCATCGTGAGCAACCCAGAGTGGGCCGAGAAATTCCGGGCCAAAAACCTCCCCATCATCGGTGACGACATCAAGGCGCAACTGGGAGCCACCATCACCCATCGTACCCTCTCCGATCTCTTCCGCAAGCGCGGGGTAAAGCTGGAGCGCACCTACCAGCTCAATACCGGTGGCAATACCGATTTCCTCAACATGCTCAACCGCAGCCGACTGGCCTCCAAGAAGGAGTCGAAGACAGAAGCGGTGCAGTCGGTGCTGGCCCAGCGGCTCCCGGCAGAAAACATCCATATCGGACCCAGCGATTATGTCCCCTGGCAGAAGGATAACAAGGTCTGCTTCATCCGGATGGAAGGCAAACTCTTTGGCGATGTGCCCATGCACCTCGAACTCCGTCTCTCCGTAGAAGACTCTCCCAATTCCGCCGGTGTGGCCATCGATGCCATTCGCTGCTGTAAGCTGGCCCTTGAACGGGGGAAGGGAGGGCCCCTCTACTCCCCCTCTGCCTACTTCATGAAACACCCACCCAAACAGTTCACCGACGAGGAGGCCTTTCGCCGTGGCCGCCTTTCAGCCCGGCTCTACGGCTACCTGCGCGTGCCGTATGAGCGACGGCTGGTGCAGGGGCAGAAGGCGGCCAGCCGGGCCAGTGAGGAGGTGGCCCAGACAGCCATCGCCCGCGACGTGGTAGCCCATATGGAGCCGGGTTGTCTC
>RFHZ01000473.1 GCA_003696125.1 Nitrospinota bacterium | reverse complement strand
TATCTAAGTGAGTAATAAGTAACGAGTAACGAGTAATGAGTAACGAGTAAAGTAATGAGTCATTACTCATCACTCATTACTCATTACTCATCACTCATTACTTTACTCGTTACTCATTACTCGTTACTCGTTACTTATTACTCACTTAGATATGCTACCGCCCTCCCGGTAAGTGTACCGTTCCCTCTGGGACAGGAGGGAGAACCATCCTCAGGAACCGGTCTTGATAGCGGTACACACCAGAAAAAACACCTGTGTTGCAGGAATATTCTCGATTTTGTTAGCCTTCCAAACCAAGTATAGTCAATATTCTGACTCGAATCAAGCCCATCCTGCCCCCCTGTCCCCTGTTTTCGCCCACCAGGGGTATATCCTCTCAACGAAACCGGAGAATCCCCCGGCCGCGAACCAGAGCACTCTTCCGGAGAGTAAGGGGAGGCTTTTCTCTGTCAACTCGGCAAGCGTAAGGGGCCGGCTTATCAACATCCCAGACCCCAGGGGGCTGAGTACCGTATCGGCAGGGAGAGGGACTTTCTTGAGGGATTTAGAGAAAGGAGGCCAAAAGAGGAGGAAGAAACGGGACGATGACGGCTACTGCAATTTCTCCAGGCAGCGCTCTCTCCCCGCCTGGGCCTCGGCGAGCTGGGGATCGATACTCAGTGCCAGCTCAAACTTTTCCAATGCCTGTTGATATGCTCCCTTCTGCAGGTAAATATAGCCGTACAGGGAGTAAGCCGGTGCATACTCGGCAGACGACTTGAGGGCAAGGTCCAGGATACGCCTGGCCTGATCGAGCTTGCCCTGCCGGAAATAGATTCGGGCAAAGTTATAATACTCTTCCGCCTTCTTGTACCGGGCATCGGTTTTGGCCACTACCGGGTGAATGATCTGCTCCAGTTCCTCGGCAGAGATCTCTCCCCGCAGAAAGCGGACATACCCTTCCACATGCTGCCGGAAGTTTATCCTGCGTGCCGGCAGGTAATACTTTAACCGGGTATCTGGACCAAAAATGCCGGTAGAGGGGTAGACGAACACCCCAAACTGCCCGTAGATCTTGCGATCAGGATCGAGTACAAGGGGAAAGGAGATCCCCTGCTCCTTTACAAACCGGGTAAGGGCGGCCTTATCAACCGTTCCCGAGACAATTGCCAGCACCGCCACCTGCTTCTGCGCGTAGCGTTGCTGAATCGACTGCAGATCGATCAGCGTCTCCTGCGAGTAGCGTTGATCCGGTTTGACAAAGGTGATGATCACTATCTGATCGGCGTACCGATCGGAACAGAGCTCTCCTCCGCCGAGTTGCTGGGCGCAAAAGGCCGGGTACGGGTCACCGATATCGACAAAGCGATAGGCCATCCCCTTTCCCAGCCCGACGTCCAGAACAAAGAATATGAGGCAAATGCCTGACAGGATGTTTCTCACCATCTCCCTCTCTCTTTTTTACTCTGCTTTTCGATAGTTATAGTGCTTGCGCGAATGGCAGCCGACACAGGATCCTCCTGTCTTCACACAGGTGGCACTGGGAGCGTTACACGGTTCACCGGTGTTGATATCGGCGTACTCCACCCGATACTTTAAGGCCAGCGGCCAGCCGATCTTGCCAAAAGGTACCGCATCCCGGATATGCTTGGGATGGGTGCTGGCATGGGTCTCATGACAGGCCCGGCAGGTTCTCCCCTTCCGGGGACGGTGTACGTGGAGAAAATGGAGGTTGCGTTTCCCATCCCGGAAGTTGGTGAGCGTGGTGGTCTCCCTGTCCCGTAACAGGGTCGGTTCATGACAGGAAAAGCACAACTGGTAGTTGTCCAGGGAAAAGGTTTCCGTGTAGAAGGTCTGGGGATAGTTATACTTCAGGATGCGGAAGTAGTTGCTGCCATGCGGGTTATGACAGGCGGTACAGCGCTTTTCCCGGATCGGACCGTGATGATCCGGGTTCTTCTGCAACAGGGCGGCCATATTGGCCAGCACCCGGCCATCATAGGCGGTCACCTCCCGGTTATGGCACTGCAGGCAGAGATCCATCGGCTCTGCCCGCAGGTGAAACTCGAAGGGAGAGGCATGGGGGGAGTGACACTGGGCACAGCTCCCATCCTCCACCACCGGTTTGTGTTTATGCGTCACGGTAGTGATATACGTTTGCATCGGTACCTTGTTCCGGAGATGGCATTCCTGGCACAAGGTCTTCAGGTCTGCCTGCAAAAACTTGTTGCTGACATCTGAGCCGTGCGGATTATGGCAGGCCACACACTGATCGGTCGCCGGGGGGTGTTTGACATGCTGGGGATTGGTCATGATCCTCTGCATGCGGTCATGACACTGGTAGCAGAGATCAGGGATCTTCTCGTTTAAGAAAAACGGGTACGGGGATTGATGCGGGTTGTGACAGAGGGTGCAGGCTCCCAGACCGGCCGGGGCATGCACAAATTTCTTGGTGAACTCGTCGTGACAGTTGTAACAGAGATCCGGTGGTTGATCAGAGAGATCGTCCGCACTCGGTTTCTCCGACTCATGGCAGGCATCGCACATCTCATCGGCAAAGGGGACATGCTGGAATTGCGCTGCCTGGGCTAAGGAGGGAGGAGGGGTTGCTGCCACCGGTCCGGCAGCCGGAAGGGGTCCGGGTGTGGCCTGGGCCACCACTGCTGCCGGTTGCACCGGAGGGGAGACGGCCGGTTGCTCTCCAGGGGGAGGAGCAGGAGTAGCCGGCGTCACGGCAGGAGTTTCCGGGGCCGGTGCCTGTTCGGTCACGGCAGGGGAAGGCTCGACCGGGGAGGGAGGGGGAGCAGCAGAGTGCTGCTGCCCGGTATAAGTACAGGTGCTCACCAAGAGACCGATGACCAGAATAGGAAAAAGGCGCGCTGGCTTCATAGGCTCCCCCTCCTCCAGTAAACTCGAGATTACACGATCTAAACCGTCCCTTCCCTAAAGTGAAAACCTCACTTTACATAATCGTGAGGCGTGACCATCTGTCCCCAGGAGATAGATGGCCACGCCCGGTTACGGAATAGCGCTGCAGGAGAAATCAACATCTCTCAGAGACCGGAAAGCTCCCAGAATTACTTGGGATGAATCTGGTTGGCGTACGCTGCTGCCCAGGCAGCATCGCGACTCTTGTGACACCCGAGACAGGCAAAGCGCAAGGACAGGGCGTTTTTAGCCAGTTTTCCATCTTCGGTAAACATGGTATAATTCGGATCGGTATTGATCCGGAAGAGGTGGGTGCGGATATCTCCCACATTCTGGTCGAATTTCACCGCCGATTTGGTCGCTCTGGCCATGTGGCACTCGATGCAATCGATACGCGACTGGCCATGGATGTTATTGGCCACCGCCTTGGCTGCATCGGCATGGCAATCGCTACAGCTCTGCACAATGCTGGCTACCGCCTTCTTGTGGGGATCGTGACAATCCACACACTCCAGGTTATTCCCATGCGGTGAGGCCAGGAGTTCCTGGTACTGCTCGTGGTGACGGATGAACCCCTTGCTGGCAGGGATCTTGTTCTTGTCACCACGCACATGACACTTCCCACAGGCGGCAGCGCTGCGATCGACCTTGGGTTTGGCCTTGCGCGGGGAGCGGACATGGGCAGAAGCCGGCCCGTGGCACTCCTCACACTGGATACCGGGGAAGGCCCAGGTCCCCACGATCCCTTCCAGGCCATCCTGGTGTCCCTCCGGACTGTACCCGGTCATGTGGCAGGGACCACACTTATACGGCTTCTTCTCCCCGGGGTGGTAGTTCACCCACTCGCCGGTGGCCAGATTGAACTGGGTCGGGATCGGTTTGCCGCGTTTGGTGGCGGTGATGATGTACCCGTTTTTGTCTACAAAACGGGCTTTCCAGTTCACCCCACCGATGACATAGGAGATGTCTTCCCAGTTCCAGGTCTTGGGAAGGGGAAGGGGGCGATAGCGGGCTTCAGAAGCTTTCTGAAGCTTGAAGGGGTGTCCGGAAGCGATAAAATCGTTGTAGATCGCTTCATGACATTTCTTACATGCCGCTGATCCTACGTACTCCGCAGCGAGGACGACAGGAGCAACGGCGAGCACAAAAACGGCGACCACCAGAAACACATACCACTTCCGCTGCATAGTACCTCCTCCTCTCCGTCTCTGAAGAAGTCCCCTGTACAGCGCTACTTCCCATAACTATTCTAGGACGGATAGGAGAAGGTGTCAAGAGAAGATTCAGATTCGTGGCCTGCATGGCAACATGGACATGTCCGTAGGGACGCAGTGCGCTGCGCCCTTAACCATATACCCTACACCGTTGTCCAGTAAGGGGTGGATCAGGGTACCATCTCCCTATCTGTTTACTCTTGTGAAGGGCTGGCCAGATTACCTTCACAATGCACATCCTCTTGCATAACACGCCAGAGGTCACGGGCCAAGGGATCGGAGCCGGTAGCGTTTTCGTTGTATCGGTCCAGATGCCAACGCAGCGGATTTTCGACGATGTAACGGCGCACGACCTCCAGGGTACGCTCGGTACGGATGACATGTTCCCAATAGTTCCGTTGCCACACGGACACACCACGGGTATAGCGTAGGACGTTGATGCGTCGCGTAACAGCAGATTTGAACGCCCGGACGATTACCCCTAACGAACCAGGGACCAGGTGAGGTGTAGGGGCGCAGCGCCGCTGCGCCCCTACCTGATCCCTAATCCATATGATGCCATGGATGTGGTTGGGCATAACGACAAATTCATCGGCATACAACACCACAGACGGCCGCAACCGGGCAGTGCGGAACCATTCTTCGTGTACGATGCTGCCGGACGTGCTCAACCGCACCTTCCCATCCACCACCTCACCAAACAAATGACGGTGTTTCTGGGTGCAAATCGTGACAAAATACGCTCCTGGTTGGGTGTAATCATACCCGGACAGCCGAATCGACCGGCGATGCCGGGTACTGGAGAAATAGCAGTAAGAGGTCATGACATCATCTATGACGTGGCAGTCGGGAATACCTTTCAGGGGGACTCTTTTCAGGCTGCTCCGGCAGCGAGTCCCCCTATAGCGACCTTTTCTCAGCCGAATTGCCGGTCGATCTCCCGCTGGATCTCCTGCGCCGTGTACCCCTTCTGGTGCATGCGAGACGCTAACAGCGCCTCCTCAACACAGATGCCTCACGTGGAGGCATGGGTATTGGTGTAACAACTGAGCAGGTTCTTATGACCAAAATTCTCCCGGCAACGACAATAACAGTAGAGCTGGTCCAGCACCTTGGGAATCTCATGCGCCACCTGATAGGCTCGCGCCACCTTGCCCCGGAAAAGGGAAGGGGGGAGGAGCTTTCCCCGTTCCCGTAACTGGTAGCTGGCATAATCAACCGGAGCCCCTTTGGTCGCCGCACTCAAGACCCTCCCCCCTTTTCCCCACCTGCTGGAAAAGAAGTAGCCCCCGGCTCCTACCAGGGCTAATAGTGCCCCGGCACCAGACCAGAAGAGCATCTGACGCCTTTCCTTGTCCTGCGGTTGCTGCACCGTCCCCCGTTTCGCAGCCGGGGAACGTGAAGATGATGACTGACCTTGACGACGTTTCCCTTTGCGTCCCATATATCCCTCCTCTGAGGATATGATTCAGTATCACTCCCGCTCCCCGGCTCTCCTCGAGAACGCCAGGAGGAGCAGCCCGGAACAGGGAGCGTTCATAAGTATTCAGGGACCTGTACAAACCTTGCCCTTTCGCTCTTGCAATACCGGTACCAGCAAAGCTTACCTGCCGGCACACGAAACGTCAAGCCTGTCCACCACCTTTTTTCCCCCTCCTCTCTTCTCTCAGCATCCCGAAGAGAGGAGAATGGTTGAGACTTTTTGTCCCGTTCCCCTCTCTCCCATTGTCCCATTTTGCAACAGAAACGGAAGACGCTCCCCCCTCCACCGGGTGAGGACAAAAGGAGAAAAGCAGGAGGAAGGCTTTATGGGCCGTTTCGCTTCCCTCAGCGCGCCCAATGTGGTATGCTTTTTGCTCCGGTTATGGTAACCAGGTGTTCCGTGTCCAGCAGGGGCACGGCGCACAGGTCCTACCAGACGCCTGGTAGCCTTAGGGTCTGGTTTATGGTACCCAAGCGCGTAGGGGCGCAGCGCGCTGCGCCTCTACTAAGAGAGCCTGATAACGGAAAGGAGAAAAAGGCCGGAGTAATCCAGTGCTTCGGATATGATAAAAGGAGAAAGGCCATGCCTGAGCAACGAACCAAGCCCTCCCCTCCCCCTGCTACCGTTTGTCCTGCAGCGGAAGGAAAGGAGAAACATCCCTCTTGTGGAAAACTCGATCGCCGCACCTTCTGTGCGGCACTCGGCTGGGGAGGGGTGGCCGGTCTCCTGGGGGGAACGCTCTATGTCTCCGGCCGGTTCCTCTCCCCGGCCGTCCTCTACGAACCCCCGGCCTTCTTTCGTGCCGGACGGCTTGAGCAATACCCACCGGGGACGGTGAGTGAGCGCTGGAAAGAGGGGGAGCGGGTCTGGATTGTGCATACCGATGCCGGGCTCTATAGCCTGGTTGCCACCTGCACCCATCTCGGCTGTACCCCCAACTGGTCTCCTGCCGAAAAGGTCTTTAAATGCCCCTGCCACGGGAGTGTCTTCACCCTGGAAGGGGATGTGGTGGCCGGACCGGCTCCTGAACCCCTGTACCGGACCCCGATCCGCCTGACCCCGGAAGGGGAGCTGATCGTGGGGACCGGTCGTCTGGGAATCCGGCTTGCCTCGCAGGCCAACCGTGAACCCAAACGCAGCGCACCAGGGTACGTCATCTCGACCTGATCCCCCTGCGCGAGGAGAAGAGCGAAAGGAGTGGTAGCGGTGAAAAAGGAAGCCCCTCCCCTCGATAAAGTGACCGTACAGAAACCAGCCATCCAGGTGTGGCGGTCCCTCTTCCGCCATCCCTATCCGCGTACCGACCGGGAGCGGAAGCGGCTGGCGCGTACCAATTTCTTCTTGCATCTCCATCCCCCCCATATCAAACGGAAACGGATCAGGGTCTGGTACACCTGGTGTCTGGGTGGTACCTCCTTCCTCCTCTTCTGTATCCTGATCGTGAGCGGGGCCCTGCTCATGTTCTACTACCGTCCGACCGTGGAGCATGCCTATCAGGACATGAAAGACCTGGAGTTTAGCGTGGCCTTTGGCCGTTTCCTGCGCAACCTCCACCGCTGGGCAGCCCACGGCATGGTCCTTACCGTGATCGGTCACATGGCCCGTGTCTTCTACACCGGGTCCTATAAACCCCCGCGGGAATTCAACTGGGTGGTGGGGGTATGCCTGCTGGTCCTGACCCTCTTCCTGAGCTTTACCGGGTACCTCCTCCCCTGGGATCAACTGGCCTACTGGGCGGTAACGGTGGGGACCAGCATGGCGCGAGCCGCCCCCTTCATCGGGGCAGACGGTCCCTTTCGGCTGGTGGATACGCAGAGCGATCTGAGCTTCTATCTGCTGGGGGGCAGAACCGTAGGAGCCAGCGCCTTACTCCGCTTCTACGTCTTGCATGTCTTTGTCCTCCCCTTCCTCATGCTCGTCCTTATCGCGATTCATTTCTGGCGGATCAGGAAAGATGGCACGATCAAAAGGCCGCTCTAAAAGCAAAACCAGAAAAAAAGCACCCTTCCCCCTCCCCCCGGAGCGAGATGGGCAGGAGGAGCGGGATCTGGAAGCGGTCCTGTCTCCGGGAAACAGGGATCCTGATGAGGAAGAGATCCCCACCTACCCGCATCTCGTCTATATCGAGCTGATCGCTGCCCTGGGGGTCATCGCCCTCCTCCTCTTTTTAGCCCTCTGGATCGATGCCCCCCTGGAAGAGCAGGCCGACCCTTCCTGGACACCGAATCCGGCCAAGGCTCCCTGGTACTTTGTCGGGCTGCAGGAACTCCTGACCTATTTCGACCCCTGGCTGGGCGGGGTCATGATCCCGCTCCTCTTCCTGCTGGGACTGCTCCTGCTCCCCTACGTCGATGTCAACCGGGCCGGAGCAGGAGAGTACAGCTTCCGTCAACGCCCCCTGGCCACCACCGCCTTCACCGTCGGCCTCCTCCTCTGGTTCGGCCTGATCCTGGTAGGGGCGTTCCTGCGGGGTCCCAACTGGCAGATATACTGGCCTGGAGAGTCCTGGGATGTGGAAAAACCCTTTACCGATCCGGCCTGGAGTCTCCCCCCTGCGGTGGGACTCCCCCTGCTCCTGGGGTACCTGGCCCTCGGCTACCTCCTCCCCCGCCTTCTCTGGCCGGACGGGTACCGGCGCCTGGGCCTTATGCGCTATCTGGTCATCGTCTCCCTGTTCCTGCTGCTCGGTGGGGTGCTCCTCAAGATCGGCCTCCACGTGCTGTTCGGGCTTAAATATATCGTGCAAACCCCCTGGATCAATATCTGAGGCATGCGCAAACATCTCCTCTTCGCCATTTTTGGCTTCCTGGTAATGCTCGGCACCTTCCTCCTCTTCTGGCAGGAAACCCACCAGGAGTGGAAACAGATCCAGAGAGCGTTCTCTGCCCTGCGTCTCCAGCAGGCGACAGATTCCCCCGGGAAAGAGCGATCCGTCCAGGCGCAATACCCCTTCTCTCAAGAGAAAATCGCCATCCGGCAACTCTATATCGAACCGCTGCGCCGTACCGATCGCTGTACCACCTGCCATCTGGGGATCGATGACCCGCGCTGGCAGGGGGCTCCCCAACCCTTTACCACCCATCCCCCACCCCTGCTCCGGTTTCATCCCCCGCAGAAGTACGGCTGCACCATCTGTCACCGGGGACAGGGATTGGCGATCACCACGGCGGCGGCACACGGCCAGACAAAACACTGGAACGAGCCGCTACTCCCTAAGCAGTACCTGGAGGCTTCCTGTGGCCTCTGCCATTCCGGGCCAGACTTCCGGGCAGCACCGGTGCTGAGTGAAGGGCGACGCCTCGTCCGCTGGCTCGGGTGCCCGGGTTGTCATGAGATAAGGGGATACCCCCCGTAGAAGATCGGTCCTTCCCTGGCC
>RFHZ01000472.1 GCA_003696125.1 Nitrospinota bacterium | reverse complement strand
CAGGATCTCCTGCCCGGTTCCCTGGAACCGGTTGCGTCCCAGCTCCAGGACAAAGGCATAGTCGGCCAGCTCCAGTGCCCGCCTGGCGTTCTGCTCGACCATGACGATGGTGGTGCCCAGGGCCTGCAGCTCCTTGATGCTGGCAAAGATCGTCTCCACCCTGTTCGGGGCCAGTCCCATGGTCGGCTCATCGATCAGCATCAGGGAGGGCCTGACCAGCAAGGCACGTGCCATCTCCAGCATCTGCAACTCCCCCCCGCTGAGCGCACCGGCGAGCTGGCGACGGCGTTCGGCCAGGATCGGGAACATCTGGTACACCTGGTCCATGTCCCGGCGGATCTGCGCCTTATCCCTGCGGATATAGGCCCCCAGCTCCAGGTTCTCGGCAACGGTCATCAGGGGAAAGATGTTACGTCCCTGCGGCACATAGGCGAGACCGAGACGCAACAAGGCATCCGGTTCCAGGCCGGTAATGTCCTGTCCGGCAAAGCGCACCCGACCGCGACGCGGCTTGATCAGGCCGTAGATGGCGCGAAAGAGGGTCGATTTTCCCGCCCCGTTGGGACCGATGATGGCGACCAGTTCCCCCTGCCGCACCTGCAGGGAGACCCCCTGCAGGATGTCGGCCTTGCCGTAGCCTGCCACCAGATCCTCTACCTGCAGCATGGTCTCTGCCATTCCCTATCCCCCAAAATAGGCCTGCATGACGGTGGTATCGGATTGGATGGCCTGAGGAGGACCAGCAGCAAGCACCTGCCCGTGATGGAGCACCACAATCCGCTGGCACAGGCGCATGATGAAATCCATGTTGTGCTCGATGACGACAAAGGTGAGTCCCTGCGCGTTGAGGGCACGGATATGGTCCAGCATGGTGTTGAGAATGGTGGGATTCACCCCGCTGGCCGGCTCATCCAGCAACACCAGCGAGGGATTGGCCATGAGGGCCATGCCGAAGTCGAGAAGCTTCTGCTGCCCGTACGACAGGTTACCCGCCTGCTCCTCGCGCATGCGCCAGAGCCCGAGCATGGTCAGCAAAAAGCGGGCCCGTTCGTACGCCTCCTCTTCCCGGCGGGAGAAGAGACGGGAGAGGAGGGTGCCTTCAAACTCCTGCGCGGCCAGGAGCATGCTCTCCAGCACCGACATCTCGGGGAAGAGCTGGATGACCTGAAAGGTACGCCCGATCCCACGCCGCGCGATCTGATCCGGGGTCAGGCCGACCAGCGAGCGCCCGCGAAAGAGGATCTGTCCGGCCGTGGGTCGCTGGATGCCGGTGATACAATCAAAGAGGGTACTCTTGCCCGAACCGTTCGGGCCGATCAGGCCCAAAAGCTCCCCTTCCCGGACCTGCAGATCGACCCCGTCCACGGCCCGGATGTCGTAGAAGTATTTTTTTAAGCGTTTAGTCTCCAGAAGCACCATGATGCAGAATCTGTCCACACGCCTTGCCCAGGCGATACGCGATCGAGACCAGTCCATCCAGCAACACCACCAGCCCTTTCCGCAGAAAGAGCATCATGACCAGCACCAGCCCGGCATAGACCACCAGGTAGAGGTTTCCAAAGGGACGGAGCACCTCCGGGAGCAGGGTAACGACCAGGGTGCCCAGGAAGGGGCCGGCAAAGCGACCCAGTCCACCCACCACCACCACGATGAGAAACTCTAGCGTCCGGGTCAGGTGAAACGCCTCCGGGTCGATGTAGCCGAGCAGGGCACCAAAGAGCCCGCCCCCGATCCCGGCGTAGAGCGCACCCAGGGCAAAGGCCAGCACCTTGTAGTTGCGCAGGTTTACCCCATGCACCGCTGCGGCCAGCTCGTTCTCGCGCATGGCACGAAAAGCCCGTCCCCACTTGGAGCGCACCACCCAGTCGGCCAGGAGGATGGCGGCAAAGGCCACCACCAGGATCACGTAGTAGAAGGCGAGATCACCGCTGAGGTCGAGAGGGCCCAGGGTGGGACGGGGCGGGTTGATGCCGTTTACCCCACCGGTCAATCCACTCCAGTTGCGCAACAGGACAAAGACCACGATGTTGAAGCCGAGGGTGACCATGGCCAGGTAGTGGTCCTGCACCCGCAGGGCCGGGAAGCCGAGCACAAAGCCGAAAGCACAGGCCAGCAGGCCACCCAGGGGCAGGGCCAGCCAGAAGGACCAGCCCTGGTTGGTGAGGATGGCGGTGGTATAGGCACCGATCCCGAAAAAGGCGGCATGGGCCAGGGAGACCTGACCGGCGTACCCCAGGGTGAGGTTGAGCCCGATGCTGGCGATGAGGAAGACCAGAGCCCAACTGAGCAGGTAGAGCGGGTAATCGCTCAGAAAGGGGGGGATGACCGCCAGGGGTACCAGCAGGCCTCCCCATCGCCACCAGCCCATCCCTTGCCTCCTAATAGCGTGCCTGCCGCACACCGAGCAGTCCTTCCGGCTTGAGCATGAGCACCAGGAATAAGAAGACGAGCACGTACACGTCGCGGTACGAGTTGGAGAGGTACGCAGAGCAGAAGGTCTCGGTCAGCCCGACCAGGATCCCACCCACCAGGGCACCGTTGATCTGGTTAAATCCCCCGATGATCGCCGCGTAGAACGCCTTCAGCCCCAGGAAGAGCCCCATGTCCCAGCGCACGAAGTAGATGGGAGCGATGAGCACCCCGGCCACGGCGGTCAGGATGGCATTGACCACAAAGGTGACCCCGATGAGGGAAGAGACGCGGATCCCGACCAGCAGGGCGGCTTCCCGGTTCTGGGCCACCGCCTGCATCGCCTTGCCCAGCCGGGTGTATTTGATGAAGCCCCAGAGGGCCAGGATCATCCCGGTGGCGATGACCACCACCCAGAAGTCCTCTGCCGTGATCACCACCTGTCCCAGCCGGATCGGGGTGGTGCTGAAGATCTTGGGGAAGAAGAGGACCTGGGGAGTCCAGAAGACCAGGACCGCGTAGCGCAACAGCATAGAGAGTCCCAGGGTGGCCAGCACGATGACCAGCACATCCTGCTTGATCAACGGCTGGATGATGCCCCGCTGCATGGCCAGCCCAAACAGGCCGCAGAGGAGCATGGTGCAGACCAGGGCCAGCCAAAAGGGCCAGTGGAGCACGACGTGGAAAAGAACCATGAGAAAGGCCGGGAGCATGACCAGCTCCCCCTGGGCAAAGTTGATCGTGCCCGAGGTCTGCCACAGGAGGACAAAGCCGATGGCCACCATCGCGTACAACGCTCCGGTGGCCAGTCCGGCTACCAGCAACTGCAGGAACGAGTTCAGGGAACCCACGACGCTACCTTCCCGGTCCCTTGAGCGGTGGCAGTCGCTTGATCACCTTGACCTCCCCGTTCTCTACCCTGACCAGCCAGCTGGCCTTGTACAGGTCGCCGTTCTCGTCATAGTAGATCGGTTCGGTCAGGTACGGGGAGATCTTCTCGTCCAGGTAGAGCCCGTGTAGCTTGTCGATGAACTTCTTCTGGTCCAGTCCCACCATGTTGGCCACGGCAGCGATGGTGTGCAGGCCGTTGTACCCCTTGAAGTACTCGTTGTCCGGCTCTTCCCCAAAGCGCTCCTTGTACCGTTTGGCCAGTTGACGCAGACGGGGCACCTCTGCGCTGTAGATGTCCGAAGCCACGCCGACCACCCCGTTGGCATCCTCCTTGGCCAGGCGCAGGGTCGGGGTAGAAAAGACCGGGTTATCCCCCAGGATGCGTACCTGGAGTCCCAGCTTGCGGATGCCGCGCAGGGCAATGGCCGACTCCTCCTCGTTCAGGTACAGGAGCAGGGTATCGGCACCGGTGTTGCGGATCTTGGTGAGCTCGGCCGTGTAATCGGTCTGTCCCTGCTCGGCCGGCACATCGACAAAGGGGATGTTGTAGCGCTCCAGAATCATCTTGACGAAGTCACGCGCCCCCACCCCAAAGGCGTTGTTCACGTAGAGCATGGCCAGGGTGCTGGGTCGCTTCTCCTCGATCGCCCACTTCAGGAGCATCTCCATGTTCACTCCCTGGTGGTGCGAGGTGCGGAAGATGTAGGGATTCCCCTTGCGGGTGATGGTCCAGTTCTCCGAGCCGGTAAACTGGGGAATTCCCGCCTCTTGTGCCACCCGCATGTTGGCCAGGGTGCTGCCGCTGTAGATCGTGCCCATGATGGCAAAAGGTTTGGTGGCGACCGCCCTCTTCATGGCTGCCACCGAAGGAGCAGGCAGCGAGCGGGTATCGTAGAAGTCGAGCACCACCTTTTTGCCCTGGATCCCTCCGGCCGCATTGATCTCCTCGGCCGCATCCTTCATCCCTTTGATAAAGAAGTCGGCGATCGCCGCACCGTTCCCGCTGATCTCGAGCACACCGGCGATCCGCACCACCTCCTCGGCCGCGACCGTCCCCAGGCCGGTCAGGCCGCAGAGGAACAGGAGGACCAGTCCTCCCACCAATCCTTTCCCGATACATCGCCTTGTCATGATGACACCTCCTCTTTCCTGGGTCCAGACAACAAAAAGAGACTCCCTCTAGAGTCTCGCCCACATCCAGAAGCGTTGAAAGAAACATGCAGGACCGGAGAACGGCGCCATAGTATCACGGTACCGGGAGTCATGTCAATCCTCTTTTCCCGATGGTGCCTGTCGCAATTTCGTGGGAAGCTGAGGCGCTTTGTCGGGCGCAGCGACGCTGCCTGCAGGCCTACACCGCAGTAGAAAACTTTTCCGGTACCGCCTGGCCAGTCGATGCGCTTGCGCTCTCGGGCCAGGCGTGTTACACTAAGGGCGCTTTCGTCGCACAGGCCTTGAGATCATCGCGTTATTCCCTTGTGTAGAAGAGGAGTCATCCATGACCACAGAGACCTTTACCGCCTATCTGGTCAGCAAGACCGCAGAGAACACCTTTGTCCCGGCCATTGTGGAGCGTCCCCTGGAGGATCTCCCGGCCGGCGATGTCCTGATCCGGGTCGCTTACTCCTCCCTCAACTACAAGGATGCCCTCTCGGCCACCGGTCATCCCGGTGTCACGCGCAAATTTCCCCACATCCCCGGTATCGATGCGGCCGGGACGGTGGTCAGCAGTGCGGTGGAGCAGTTCAGGCCGGGAGACGAGGTGCTGGTCACCGGCTATGATCTGGGCTCGAACACCTGGGGTGGTTATGCCCAGTACATCCGGGTACCGGCCGACTGGGTGGTTCCCCTGCCTGCAGGACTCTCCCTGTACGAGAGCATGATTTACGGAACAGCCGGGTTTACCGCTGCCCTCTCTGTAGACGCCATGGAGCACAACGGGCTTAGCCCGGAGAAGGGGGAGGTGCTGGTCACCGGGGCCACCGGAGGGGTGGGGAGCATTGCCGTGGCCATCCTGGCCAAGATCGGGTATCGTGTGGCGGCGGTGACCGGTAAAACCACCGAGCACGACTACCTGCGGCGACTCGGGGCCACGACCATCCTGTCGCGAGACGAGGTGAACGACCAGAGCAACAGACCCCTCCTCTCCGCCCGCTGGGCCGGGGCGGTGGATACGGTAGGGGGAAACATCCTGGCCACCATCCTCAAATCGACCCAACAGCACGGCAGCGTGGCCGCCTGCGGGCTGGTCGCCGGTGCCGAACTCCCCACCACCGTCTATCCCTTTATCCTGCGGGGAGTCAACCTGCTGGGCATCGACTCCGTGCTCTGCCCCATGGAGAAACGACGGGCGATCTGGGCCCGGCTGGCTTCAGACTGGAAACCGGATCACCTGGAGGAGATCGCCACCACCATCACCCTGGCCGGACTGCAGGAGAAGATCCAGGCGATCCTGCAGGGAAAGGTGCGGGGACGCATCGTGGTCGAACCGAAATAGCCTGCTGCTTTACCAGGACCTATCGCCAGAATCTCATTGGCTGTGTACAGGCCTACACCACCGAGCACGCAGAATTCTTTGCCCATGCCTCCCGGCGGTCTCTGCGAGCTCGACGGTAAGATGTTTCCCCGGTAACGCGTGGCCTTAAGATAATTCAGAGTGCAAAAGGGTGAGTAATAGCTACTCAGAAGCCGAGATGCCCAGAGACGACGCAGAAGGGAAAAAAGGGGGGGAGAGCAGCCCGGAGAGTCCAACCCCAGGACTCCTCGCCCTCGATTTCGATGGTGTGATCTGTGACAGCGTGTACGAGGGCTTTCTCTCTGCCTGGAAGGTGTACGGCCAGCTCTGGCCACCCCCCTCTCCTCCCCCTCCTGGCCTGGCCGAGACGTTTCGCCGGCTCCGGCCGGTGATCGAAACCGGGTGGGAGTTTGTGATCCTGTTGCGGTTGCTGCAGGAAGGGGTACCGGAAGAGGAGATTACCGCCCGCTTCCAGGAGGAGTGGTGTCCCCGTATCCTGGAGCGGTACGGGCTCGATGCCGCGGATATCGGTAAGCGACTCGACCGGGTGCGGGATGAACGCATTACCACCGATCTCGGCGGCTGGCTCGCCAACCAGCGCTTCTACCCGGGCGTGGCCGATCGTCTCTGCCAGCTCCTGCAGCAGGGATTCCCCCTCTTCATCCTGACGACCAAGGAGGCGCGCTTTGCCCGCAAGCTCCTGGAGCAACACGGGGTCCCCTTCCCCCCTTCCCAGGTCCTGGGCAAAGAGCAGGAGCAACCGAAAACCGTGCTGCTCAGGCATCTGGGGGAACGATATCGACTCTCAGGACGCGAAATCTGGTTTGTGGAAGATCGCCTCAAGACCCTGCAACGGGTCCTGGAGGCCGGAAAAGAGGGGCTATACGGGGACATGAGCATCCGGCTCTTCCTGGCAGACTGGGGATACAATACGCCAGCCGACCGGGAGGCGGCTCGCCAGAATCCAGAGATACAGGTGCTGAGCCTCTCTCAGTTTGGCCAAGACTTTTCCGCATGGAGGGTGGAGCGATGCAAGCCCAGGTCAAAGAACTCACGCAACTGATGGAATTCCCGGAAGGGGGGATCCTGAGCCGGATCCTGGTCAAGACCCAGAGCGCCGACTACACCCTCTTCTGCCTGGCGCAGGGGACAGAGATCTCCGAGCACACGGCAACCCGTGATGCAGCGGTGGTGGTGCTCAAGGGACGCGGTCGCTTTACCGTAGCCGGAGAGGAGATCCCGGTGCAGGCGGGCACCTTTCTCTTCATGCCCGCTCATGCCCCGCATGCGCTGCGGGCAGAGGAAGACCTGGCCTTTCTCCTCATCCTCTCCGGCGCATAGTGAAAAAAGAGTTGACACGGCCGCCTGTGCCTCCTACAATGAGTACAAAACAGATGATCTTTGCGCAGGAGAGGGGAGAAGAGGATGGCAGGGAAAATCCGGGTGGGTCTGCTCTTTGGGGGGAGATCAGGGGAACATCGCGTCTCGCTGGTTTCTGCCGCATCGGTCATGGCCGCCATTGACCGGACCAAATACGAGGTGGTCCCGATCGGGATCACTCCCCAGGGGGAGTGGGTGATCGGCAAAGAACCGCAGGCCTTTCTGGCCGAGGGAGTGGTCAGGAAACTGGCGGGGGAAAGAGCAGAGACAGATACCGGGGGTACCCGGGATCCCTCCCCGCTTCCGTCCCCCCTGTCCCCCTCTTCTCCTCCTTCCCTCTTCCAGGCAGGCGAGAGGCTCGATGTCGTCTTCCCGGTCCTGCACGGGCCTTTTGGGGAGGATGGAACGGTGCAGGGACTCCTGGAGCTGGCCGATGTCCCGTACGTCGGGGCCGGGGTCCTCGCCTCGGCCGTGGGCATGGACAAGGCGATCATGAAGGCCCTTTTCCGGGAACGCAACTTCCCGGTGCTCCCGGCCCTCACCATCACGCGTCGCCTGTGGGAAGCCAAACCGGATGAGGTGCGGGCCATGGTCGAGCAGCACCTCACCTATCCCCTCTTTGTCAAACCGGCCAATCTCGGCTCGAGTGTAGGGATCAGCAAGGTACGCCAGGCCTCTGAGCTGGCCGCAGCCATAGACACAGCCGCCCTTTACGATCGCAAGATCCTGATCGAGCAGGGAATCGCCTGCCGGGAGATCGAGTGCGCGGTGCTGGGTAACGATTACCCGCAGGCCTCGGTGGTGGGAGAGATCATCCCGCACCGGGAGTTCTATGATTACGAAGCCAAGTACACGCCGGGAGAGGCCGATCTCCTGATCCCGGCTCCCCTCTCCGACGCCCTCACCGAGCAGGTCCGCACCCTGGCCGTTGCCGCCTTTCAGGCCATCGATTGCGCGGGGATGGCGCGGGTCGATTTCTTCCTGGAGAAAGAGACCGAGCGGCTGTATCTCAACGAGATCAACACCATCCCCGGCTTTACCTCCCTGAGCATGTATGCCAGGCTGTGGGAGGCCTCTGGCCTCCCCTATCCCCTGCTGATCGACCGGCTGATCGAGCTCGCCCTGGAGCGGTACCAGGACAAAAAACGCTCCCAGAGCTGGATAGAGCATCTGTAGCTATGGGGTACAGCGCTCCAGGTGATTGAAGAAGAAGGCGATCTCTGTTGCCGCGGTTTCAGGGGAATCTGAACCGTGAATCGAATTCTTCTCCACATCCAGGCCGTACCGCCGGCGGATGGTCCCCTCGGCCGCCTGTTTGGGATCGGTGGCTCCCATCAGCTCCCGCAGCCGCTCGATGGCGTTCTCCCGTTCCAGCAGGGCCACCACCACCGGTCCGGAGGACATGAAGGTGGTGAGACTGGAGAAGAAGGGGCGTTCGCGGTGTACCTGGTAGAACGCCTCTGCCTGTGCCTTCTGCAGGGTGAGCATCTTGAGTCCGACAATGGTAAAGCCATCCTCCTCGATGTGACTGAGGATCTTTCCTACGAGATGACGCTGTACCGCATCCGGTTTGATGATCGTCAGTGTCTGTTCCACCATCCGCTTTCACTCCAAAGTGAGTAATGAGTAATGAGTAACGAGTAATGAGTAACGAGTAATGAGTGATGAGGACTGAGGACTGAGTAGGGGCGACGCATGCGTCGCCCCTACCTGATGCCTCTGGGCCTCTGGGCCTACACCCCCTTTAACACCTCTTCCACCGTCTTTCCCAGGTCGGCCGGACTGCGACACACGCGGATGCCGGCGTTTTCCATCGCTTCCATCTTGGCCCGGGCCGTCCCTTTTCCACCGGAGATGATCGCCCCGGCGTGACCCATGCGCCTGCCCGGAGGAGCGGTCTGTCCGGCTACAAAGCCGACCACCGGCCTGGAGACATGCTGCCGGATATAGGCGGCCGCCTCCTCCTCTGCCGAGCCCCCGATCTCCCCGATCATGGCGATGACCTCTGTTTCCGGGTCCTGTTCAAAGAGGGCCAGGCAGTCGATGAAGGAGGTGCCGATGATCGGGTCTCCCCCGATGCCGACACAGGTCGATTGCCCGATTCCCCGTTCGGTGAGCTGGCCCACCAGCTCATAGGTCAGGGT
>RFHZ01000471.1 GCA_003696125.1 Nitrospinota bacterium | reverse complement strand
GGAACGATCCTGATTGTGGATGATGAAGAGATCCTGCGTACCATGATGACCGAGATATTGGAACATGCGGGGTACTCGGTGCTGAGTGCAGCCAATGGTGCAGAAGCGCTTGCCCTGTACCGAGAGCACCAACAGGCCATCGATCTGGTGATTACCGATCTCTTAATGCCGGTTATGGATGGAGAGGAGTTGATCAGAGAGTTGAAAGCCCTTCAACCAGACGTAAAGATCATCATCGCTACCGGCTCCCTCGATCTGGCCCCGGCGGAGAAATTCCTGGCTATGAACGTGAAAAAGGTCATTACCAAACCCTTTCAGATCCCGGAGTTGCTCACCACCATCCGGCAGATCTTAAGCGCATCTTAAGGCTCAACGGAGCGAAAAATCGGTTCAAGGCCACTGCTCCGCTTTCTCAGCTCCTCTTCTTCCCCTGCCGTGAGCGGAGAGAACTGCTCAGCCGCATCACAGGCCCACCAGAGCAGTTCGGCGTGTCCTGGACTTACCGCGGCGGTCAGGGGTTGGGAGAGGGTAAAGCGCAACGCTAGTGCCGCTTCCTCTCTGCTCTCTACCGGTGCGTACCAGCATTTGGGCCACTTCTCCTCCTCTCCCTCCTGCCATGGTCGCTTGGCCAGGGCCTTAAGGGCAAGCACACCCATTCCCTTCTTCTGCGCTTGCTCCAGAACGCGAGGTCCAAACCGGCCCTGATACCAGCAGACCCAGTTAAAAGGGAAGAGGATGCTGTCAAAGTCGAAGCGATCCAGGAGGGCAAGTGCAGCCTGCTCCGAGTGAGCAGAAAAGCCCAGATACCGTACCAAGCCCTTTTCCCGGGCTTCCTGCAGGGTTTCCAGTGCCCCGCCCGGGCCTGTAATCTGCTCCACCTCTTCCCGGGTAGTGACCGCATGGAGCTGGTAGAGATCGAAGTGATCGGTACGGAGGCGCTGTAAGGAGCGGTGCAGATCTGCCTCTGCCCCCTCCTTCCTCCGCTCTCGTGTTTTGCAGGCGAGGAAGATCGAGGCTCGATACGGCTCCAGGGCCGGCCCCAGCCGTTCCTCCGCATTTCCGTACCGGGGAGCGACATCGAAGTAGTTTATCCCGCGTGCAATCGCCTGAGCGACAAGGTGCTCTGCCGTTGCCGGCTCGACGTCCTTCACCACAATTCCCCCAAAACCGATGATCGACAGGACTTCGCCGGTTTTCCCTAATGGTCGTTTTTCCATGCCGTTCTCCTCACGATTGGATAGCTCCGAGTACTTGAAAATTCTGGAGGTCCATGGAGCGTTTCCCCTCTTCCAGTTCATGAATCAGCCTGATCAGTTGCCGGTGCAAGGGGAGGGAGAGGCCCAGGGCTTCCCCCTTCTGTACCGTCATGCCGATGATCCCTTCCACCTCGGTCCGTCGCCTGCGCACGGCGATATCTCGCCACACGCCGGTCTTGGTCTTGATCTGGCCGCGGAAATGGGTGGCGATCTTCTCCAGCGCCTCTTCATCGCGATGCTGCTGGAAGAGGAGAGGGTCAAATTCGTCAAACGATTCTACAGAGATCCCGAGGGCAGCCGGGACCTGCATCGCCTCGCGGATCAGGTCTCCCAAGACCGCATGGGCAACAGGATCGGCCACCACTTCATAGACGGGGAGATCGGCCAGGGCGGTGGCAAAGAGCAGAGAGCCGTACACCTGTTTGGCCCAGAGATATCCCCAGATGTTAGAGGTGATCTGGACCGGTAAGAAGGCGGAGAGGGTCTTTTGGAGCTGCACCAGACGGGGAGAGATGGAGCCATCGAGTTCCCCCAGATAGAGGCTCCCCTCCCCCCCATGCCGGATATGACCCGGACCGATATAGTCGGCTGCCCAGTTGATAAAGGCACCGATCGTCCTCTCTGCCCCGATCCGTTGCGCGATGATCTCCTCGTTCAACCCGTTCTGCAGGGAGACGACTAGCGAAGCAGGGGTGAGGTGGGGGAGGAGTTGAGAGAGCGCATCGACCGTATGCTGCGATTTGACGGCCAGGAGTACGGTTTCCAGGGGTCCGGAGAGCTCAGAAGGGAGAACAGCCTTTGCGCTGACCACAAACTCACCCCGCACCCCGTCGATCTTCAGCCCATGCGTATTGATGGCCTGGACATGCTCCCGGTTGTTGTCCACAAAGAGCACCGCTTCCCCGGCCCGTACCAGATAAGCCCCGAGAGATCCCCCGATGGCTCCTGCTCCATAGATGGTAAGTGGCATGCTCCTCCCCTCCTTCCCTGTCCTGTAAAGGCCCTTGCTGCCGGGCATGGTTACTCCTGAGATTGATCCCATTCTATCCTGCAGGCGGGATGCTGTCAACAAAAGGAAGAAGGGCTTGATTTTCCGCATGACCGGTGTTATGGTGTAGGCACACGGTTGGCGGAAGCGTTTAGACGACATATTTCAGGTAGGGAGAGGGAGAAGGCCATGATCATCAAGATGAAACGCCAGGCGACTCCAGAGCAGATTGAGGAAGTCAAACAACGCCTCTATGAGCTGGGACCGTATGAGATTGGAGATATTGTCGGGACCGAACGAGTCGTCATCGGGGTCAAGGGGGATGTCACCGCGCTTCCAGAGGACCAGATTCGCGAGTTGAGCGGGGTAGAAGAGGTTATCCTCATCTCCAAAAAATACAAGCGGGCGAGCCTGGAGTACCGTACCCAGCTCAACCATGGCTCCCTGTACTCCCGGGTCGATGTGGGAGGCGTGACCATCGGTGGAGACGAGCTGGTGGTCATCGCCGGTCCCTGTGTGGTGGAGAGCCAGGAGCAGATTCTGACCACGGCCAAGTACGTGAAAGATGCCGGTGCCCAGCTTTTACGCGGGGGAGCTTTTAAGCCTCGCACCTCTCCCTATTCCTTTGATGGCTTGAAAGAAGAGGGATTACGCTACCTGCAGGTCGCCCGCAAGGAGATCGGGTTGCCGGTGGTGACGGAGATCATGAGCGAGCGGCAGATCGATCTCTTTGAGAAGTACGAGGTGGACTGCTATCAGGTGGGGAGCCGGAATGGCCGCAACCAGGAGTTGCTCAACGCGTTGCGCTCCGTCTCCAAACCGGTACTCCTCAAGCGGGAGATGGGGACCCCGGTCGAGGAATACCTCCTCTATGCCGAGCGCCTGATGGTGGATGGCAAAGAGAATGTGATTCTCTGCGAGCGGGGGATTACGACCTTTGAGACCTTTACCAGAAATACGCTGGATCTGAATGCGGTGGCAGCGATGAAACGCATGCTGACCCATCTGCCGGTCCTGGTCGATCCGAGTCACAGTACCGGAATGCGGGAACTGGTCCCCCTGGCCAGCTTTGCCGGTGTGGCGGCCGGGGCTGATGGGTTGCTCATCGAGACCCATCCTGATCCCAGATATGCCAAATGTGATGGGCCGCAGGCCCTGCTCAAAGAGGAGTTGCACCTGACCATCCAGAAGTGCCGGGAGATCTATGCCCTGGTGCGCACCAGCGGCTTTGTCTCCCCTGCCCTCCATTAAAAGTCAGAACAACATGAGGATTGATCTTCCGTATCAACAACTCCTACCCGAAACCGGTCTCCAGATCGGTTTCGGGTTTTTAACCGGTTTTGTGGCCGGGTACGCCGGGAAGAAGCTCATCAAGCTCCTGGCCATCCTGCTGGGACTTCTCTTCCTCACCCTGCAGGTCCTGGCAGCCGGCGGTTTTATCACCGTCAACTGGTCCTATATCCAGCAGACCTCTGAGAGCCTCTACAGCGAAGTAGAGCGCTCACGCCAGCTCTGGTGGCAGATCCTTACCGACCAGCTCCCCTTTGTGGCCCCCTTTGGGGTCGGCTTCTGGGTCGGCTTCCGCAAGGGATAATTTACTGACCAGGCTTGCATTTTACCGCAGAGAACGCGGAGGTGGCAGAGGGATATTGAGATGAATTGCAAGAGACTTTGTTCCTCTCTGCGTTCTCTGCGAACTCTGCGGTTAGTTTAAGGGATAATTTACTGACCGGGGTTACACTGGCATTTTACCGCAGAGGACGCGGAGGTGGCAGAGGGATATTGAGATGAATTGCAAGAGACTTTGTTCCTCTCCGCGTTCTCTGCGAACTCTGCGGTTAG
>RFHZ01000470.1 GCA_003696125.1 Nitrospinota bacterium | reverse complement strand
CGAATGGCCTGCAACGCTTTCCCAAAGGGGGAGTTCACGATGATCCACATCAGGATCACACAGACCAGGAAGAAGAAGAGGACGTAGTAGTAATAGTGAGAAAAGAAGGCCATCTTGTTGGTAAAGGTCACCCGTCCGTTGAGCAGAGCGGGTGTGGGGATACGGAGGCCGTCCGTTCCTCCGGTGATCCAGAAGAACTTGAAGGCCAGGCTCCACAACACCTGGGAGAGGGCCAGGGTCAGGATGGAGAAGAAGATCCGTGTATAACGGACACAGACCACCCCGAAGAGGGCGGCAATGACCAGGGTGCTCAGGAGGCCGCCCAGCAGGAACTCCTCCATGGAGGACATGTGCAGATACTTGACCATCAACCCGACCGCATACGCTCCCATGCCGAAGTAGGCCGAATGGCCAAAAGAGAGGAGCCCGGTATACCCCAGGAGCAGGTTGAATCCCAGGGCAGCGATGGCATAGATGAGACCATACGAGAGCAGAATGGTCTGGTAGGGGTCCACCACCGAAGGAATCACCAGCAAAATGATGGCTATCGGAATCAGGTAGATCAGCGATTTCACAGCTACGCCCTCCCAAAGAGCCCAGTCGGTTTGATCAAGAGTACGATGGCAGCGATAAGGTAGAGGATGGCCAGCTCGATTTCCGGGAAGAACATGATCCCGATGGTGCGCACGAATCCCACGATGAGGGCCCCGATCAAGGCTCCCTCCAGGCTTCCCAGTCCACCCACTACCACCACCACGAAGGCCAGGATCAAGGCATCGATACCCATGCCGAGGACCGCCGTCTGGATGGGTACGATCAACGCTCCTCCCAGACCGGCCATGAAGCAGCCCAGGGCAAAAGCCTGCACATAGACCCGCTTGACATTCACACCTAAAGCCGAGGCCATGCGCATATCCTGCGAAGTGGCCCGCAGCATCACCCCGAACTTGGTCCGGTAGATAAAGGCCCACAGCAATACCGCGGCAACCAGTCCGGCCACGATCACTAGGAGGTTATAGTTGGGGTACATGGACCCCAGAATGGTCGAACTGCGCAGGGATGACCAGAGTTCGGTAGCCGAGATCGGGTGAGACCCCCAGAGGAGTCGCATCACATCTTCCAGAATCAGCAACAGCCCAAAGGTGATCAGCAACTGGTACTCCTCCGGTCTTTTGTACAGG
>RFHZ01000469.1 GCA_003696125.1 Nitrospinota bacterium | reverse complement strand
GTAGAGCGGTTATGCCGTGCTTATGAAAGGGTACTCGATGCCTAGTCCCAACGTGGTCCTCCTGGTGGATAATAAGAAGCGTGATCTGCTGGTAGCGGCCCTGATCGCCCATCACCTGGAGGAGATGGGGGTACGATGTCACCTGGAGCCGTTACATGCCTATCGCGCCGTATTGGGGGCGTATAAGCCGGATCTGATCGTATTCAACCACCTGACGGCAAGCCATCTGGTAGCCTATTCCAGGCGGCTGGCGCAACTGGGGGTGCTTACCGCTGTCCTGCCCAACGAGGGGATCCTCTACAACCGGGATGTCCTGCGCTATAACGCCGGCAAGCATCACCGGGGTGCGCATATCGATTACTTCTTCTGCTGGAACAGGGCCCATAAGGAGGCACTGAGCGAAACCGGTTTTGCCTCCAAGACGCATATAGAGGTGGTGGGGGTTCCTCGCTTCGACTTCTACTTTGCCCCCTGGTCGCGTATCTTCCAGGAGGTGCCGGCCCAAAGGTCCTCCCGGCCCAATGTGCTGGTGTGTACAAACTTCGTGTTCGCCAGGTTTCATGATCTTCCTCCTTCCCGGGCCGATCGCTTTTTTGCCCCCTGGAAGGATCGCATCCCGGCCTATGGCAACTACTGGGAGTTAATCGAGTCCAGGTACAGGGCCAGGAAGCGGTTTTTTGCCTTTCTCGAGGCCATCGTGCATGCGGGAAGATTCACCGTTACCCTGCGTCCCCATCCGAGCGAGGATGCCTCTGTCTACCGGGAGTGGTATCAACAGCTTTCCCCTGCTCTGCAACAGGGGGTCACCATCGACCAGGAGAGTAACATCACCCGCTTGATCCTTGCCTGCGATCTCGAAATCTCCTGTGAGACCTGTACCACCGCTCTGGAGAGCTGGATTGCACACAAGCCGACCATTGAGCTGGTCTTTGATCGTCATCCGGTCTTTTTCCATCCCGAGGTGGCTGCCCTCAACGTGTTGTGTGATGACCCGGCCGAGATCGTCTCCCTGATCGAGTCCCAACTGGCTGCCCCGGAACAGAAGACCTTTGCCGAGGCCCGCCAGCGACATCTCGCCACCTGGTGTAACGGCCCGGATGGCCGTTCGGCCTGGAGAATCGCCCGGACCATTGCCCAGGCTCTGCAAAAGAAAAGAGACGGTGAGTGGAGGGGACTGCAGTGGAGCGATTACCGGAGGGGACTCAAGCTGAAGGGGTTGCGCAGCCTGGGCTTACCGTACAATTACGATCCTCTTCTTTTCCTTAAAAAACGGCTTTTTCCCCGGAAGTACGCTTCCCGGGTCTTTGTCGATGAGAAGACCATTCGACCACGCGATGTGGTCCAGGCACGGGCATTGTTGCAGCAGAGTATCAACGAAGAGGGAAAAGAGTGATGGACAGAGATAAAACATCACCAGGCTTCTGGTCACGACGGTCCCTGCTGATCATCATCCTGTTGCTGGTCGCTCTGCTCCTCTTCTTCTCCCATGCCGGCAGGAAGGATGTGCATACCGGTGATGAAGCCCGGACCATGCTCATTGCCCGGGACATGCTGCGGGCAGGCGACTGGTTTGTGCCCAGGATACAGCAGGGGAGGGTGATTCTCACCAAGCCCCCTCTCCTCTTCTGGTCCATCGCCCTCATCTCCGCGCTGCACGGGGGAGAGGTGACCGAGTTTACCGGTAGCCTCCCTGTAGCCCTCAGTGCCATGGCCGGGATCATCGGCCTCTTCCTCCTGGGCGAACAGCTCTTCAATCGCCGTACCGCCTTTCTTGCCGCCCTTATTCTCGCCACCACCCCGCAATACTTCTGGCTCGCCTACCAGTACCGGGTCGATATGCCCTTAACCGTCTCCATCATCTTTGCCTTCTGGGCCTTTTACCGGGGATACCGCACACCGGCGCTCCGCTCCACCTCCTCGCTCCTCTTCTTCCTCTTTCTCGCCCTGGGCACCTCATGTAAAGGGCCCCTGGCCGTGACCGTCCCCCTGCTCCCGATCCTCTGTTTCCTCTGGTGGCACCGGGAACTCTCCTTCTTAAAGGCCCTGCGACCGTTACGGGGGATGGTGCTCTATGCCCTGATCGTGCTCCCCTGGTTCCTCCCGGCCCTGTTACAGCAGGAGATCGACTACGGAAAGCTCGTCGTGCAACAGACCGTGCTCCGCTTTCTCCACGCGCAGGACACCAATGCCCCGTTCTACTTCTATGTCCCCTCTTTACTGGTCAACTTCCTCCCCTGGAGCCTCTTTCTGCCGGGAGGGATCGGGCAGGGATTTCGCCTGGAGTCGCAGCGCAAAAAGCCTTTTCTCCTCGTTTTCCTCTGGCTGGTGGTCAACTTCCTCTTCTTTTCCCTCTCCTCCGGCAAACGGGATCGCTATATCCTCCCCCTGTACCCGGCCGCAGCCCTTCTGGTCGCTCTCTTCTGGGAGGAGGCGATCAGGCGGGGAAGGGAGTTCCTCAAGAGTCAAGGGTGGCGCATACCGGTCTACGCCTTCCTCTGCCTCTCTGTTCTGGGAGGAGTAGGGGTGTTGGGGGGGACCGTGGTGCGGCAACTCGATCTCTTTCCCAAGATGAACTTCTTCTTTCCCCAGGCCCCCCTCTTCCTCCTGCTCCTCGCCGGCCTGTTCTGGGGAGGGGGGATACTGGCCTACCTGGGGTACCGGCAGGAACATCCCCTGCGGGTATGGGGAGCGATCTGGGGCATGATGTTTGCCCTCCTGACCCTGGGACCGTTTGTCTTCTTCCCGCAGTACAACCGTTCCCAGGATGTGAAGGGGTTTGTGCGCGAGCTGCAGCAGGTCCTGCCACCAGGGGGGAAGCTCTGCGGGTACCTTTTCGAGAAGCTCCCCTACAACTTCTACCTCGATCGTCGCATCGAGCAGGTCCGGGACCCGGAGTCCCTGCGCCGTTTTCTGACCACCCGGGTACCGGCTCACTGCCTGATGGAGAAGGAGCGGTATGAAGAGGTCAGGGAAGCGCTTCCCCCGGCGGTTCGTCTCCTCAAGGAACGTGTGGTCGGTCGCGAAACCTTTGTGCTGATCGGGAGAGAAGGGTGAAGATCGCCCTGATCCGCAAAGCCTTTCGTCTCCATGGAGGGGCAGAGCGCTTTACCAGTCGTTTTTTGCAGGAGTTACAACACCAGGGCCATGCCGTCCACCTCTTTGCCCACCGCTGGTCCTTGCCGTCTGGCACTTCCTGTACCCTGCACCCGGTTCCCCTGCTCAAAGGTCTCTCCGTGTTGCAGGTCCTCTCCTTTGCCCTGGCCACCGCCTGGCTGGTCCGCCGCGAAACCTTTGACCTGGTCTTCAGCTTTGAGCGGACCCTGGTGCAGGATGTGTATCGTGCCGGTGACGGCTGTCACCGGCAATGGCTCCGGCAGCGCCGGCGCTACTACCCTTTCTTGCAGGTCGTGGGAGACCGCTGGAATCCGCTACACCGGGTCATTCTCGCCATCGAGCGTCGCCTGTACGCCCCGGACGGGACCTGCCAGATCATCGCCAACTCCTATCAGGTGAAAGAGGAGATCATGCGCCACTACGCCACCCCTGCCGGCCGCATCGCCGTGGTCTATAACGGGATCGATCTGGAGACCTTTCATCCCCGCCTGCGGGCTCGCTGGAGAGAAGAGGGGCGCCAACGCTACGGGATCCCGGAGGAGACGCTGGTGCTCCTCTTTGTCGGGTCCGGATTCCAGCGCAAGGGGTTGACCTATCTCCTCTCTGCCCTGAAACGACTGGAGCAGCAGGTCTCCTGCCCACTGCTTCTCCTGGTGGTGGGCAAGGGGAACCCCAAGCCGTACCAGCGGCAGGTAGCGCAGGAGGGGATACGCAGCCCGGTCCTCTTCCCCGGGGTGCAGGCCGAAATAGAGCGGTACTATGCCCTGGCCGATCTCTTTGTGCTCCCTACCCTGTACGACCCCTTCTCCAATGCCACGCTCGAGGCGATGGCCAGCGGGTTACCGGTCATCACCACCGCCTGGAACGGGGCAGCAGAGATCCTGGGAGCATGGCGGGAGCGGCTGGTGGTGAGCGAGCCGGCCGCGACAGAAGTGCTGGCCCAGAAGATCATAGATGTACTCCCGGAACGGGAAGCGGTGGGAGCAGCACTCCGCTCCCTTGCCGAGGCCTATCCCCTGCAGGCCTGCGTAGAGGAGATGCTCCGCGTTGCGTCTAATACTGCAGGGTCGTGACCTCCTTTCCCACCGCGTTACTCAGGCGGGCCAGGGCCAGGTTGAGGGCATGCACCGCCTGGTAATAGGTCGTGGTGGTACGGGCAAAGATGGCCAGCGCTTCAAAGAGGTCTTTGGCCTCACCGATCCCCAATTTGAAATTGGTAAAGGTAAGGACGAGGAGGCTCCGACCGGCCCGCCGGCCATCTGAGGCCGCGTCAAGCTCCTCCTGGGCTGCCTTGACCTCAAGATAGGCGCGGGTGACCTCGAGGGGAAGACCGAGGCGGGCATTCTCCAGATCGTTCTGTACCTTGGCCAGTTCTGCTTCTGCCTTGCGTACCCTGGCCTTGGTGGTGAGAAAATTGAGATTCCAGCGCAACCCCAGGGCGAATCCGCCCCGGAGGTAGTTAAACTCGTCATAGACAAAGGGGTTATCCTGGTCGTCTCGATTGGGAGCGATAGCGTACTGCAATCCCCCGGCCAGGAAGAAGGTGGGATAGTAGTTACTCTTTTCCGCCTCGAGCAGGGCCTTTCGTGACTCCACCCCTGCCTGCACCTGCTTCCACTCTGGTCGGTGCTGGAAGGTGAGCTGGATATAGTCCTGTAGCGCTTTGAGATCGAACTTCTCCGGTTTGAGCCTGGTATCGGCAATGTCAAAATCGACGGTGGGGGGGAGACCGATGGTACGCTGGAGGGCGGCCCGGGTCACGGCCACATTCTTCTCCACCTCCTGGAGTTCCTTGGTCGTGCCGGCCAGGCCGACCTTGAGTTTCAACAGGTCGAGTTGGGAGACCTTCCCCTTTTTCTCTCGCAGTCGTTTCCGTACCTCCTTGATCGCCTCCTCAAACCCCTTTTTCACTTCGCTTAACACATCGGCGATGTGACGAGTAAGAAGGAGGGAGTAGTAGAGTTCTTTGACCTGCATGATCACGGCATTGGCCGTCTTCTCCTCTCCCGCCTGTTCTGAGATCACCCCCTTTTCTGCGGCGAGCAGGGAATTGGTCAGTTTCCCAAAGGTATACAGCGGTTGCACGATCTCGAGGTCCCCTTTGCTGAAGGGGCCCAGACCGCTGAAGATCACGATGTCTCCGGCATCAGGAGAGAAGAAGACATCACCCCGGGCACGAGGAACCAGACCAAAGATGTTGGTGAAGTTGGTGCGGGGATAAAAGCCGCTTTTCGCCTCGGCCACCTGCGCCTCTGCCGCCTCCACCTTCTGCTGCGCTCCCCGGATCTCCGGGCTCCTGTCCAGGGCCATCCGGATGCTCTCACTGAGGGTGAGGCGTACCGGGGCTGGAGTGGAAGGCTCTTCACTCGGAGTCGAGCGCAGGGGAGATGTCCCATAGACAAGCCCGGCCCTATAGCCAACCAGGAACAACAGCACCACCATGCTCATGATCGTATTGCCTCTTCTCTGCCTCATCATCTTCCTCCCTGTCATAGCAGACATCCCCATTGATTCTCTCCGGATTCTCTGGTAAGCTTCCTATGAGTGTAGCAGAGATGCTACCCGCTGGTAGCATAGTATTGGGGCAGGCTTGAGGAGTCAAGCCATACCTCCTTATCCATCTATCCACGCAGCGAGAGTGCTCGCCCGAGATTCTACATTAGATAAGCGAAGGGCCCGGGAATATGAGGAGAATAGCCGTGACCTGGAAAATCCCTCTTGGGAGGTTTTGTCTCCTTTTTCTCATCCTCTATCCCTGCACGATCCTTGCCCAGACGGGGACACCGACAGCGGTGGTCAAGAGCCTGGTCCAGGCCGTGCAGATGATCAAAGATGAGGATACACACAAGGCAGAAGCCTCCAAAGCCAAACAGACGGCCAACACGCTGTTAGCCTTACCAGAGTTGAGTCGTCGTTCCCTCGATTCCTACTGGGATAAGCTGACGCCCGAGGAACGAACCCGTTTTCTCCAGCTCTTTACCGCCCTGTTAGAAGAAGTCGCCTACCCGAAAGCAGGGGAGTTCTTTGCCGATCTCACCGTGCACTTCGAAGGAGAAGAAGTGCAGGGGGATACCGCCCTGGTGCGTACCACCGTTATCCATGAAACCGAAGGGAAGATCGCCATCGACTATGAACTGCGCCGGCGTAATGGGCAGTGGATCATCTGGGATATCTACCTCGATGATGTCAGCCTGGCCACCAACCTGTACACGCAGTTCCAGGAAATCCTGGCTGAAAACCCCTTTGCCGAGCTGCTGCGCCGGATGCAGGAGAAGCTCGACGAAGCCCGGAAGTAGGTACGGCGGGCAGTGGTCGCTCCCCCATTCTGTGCGGAAGCCCTCCAGCCGGCAAGGCGATTACGCGGTCTTCTAGAGTCGCCAGCCCTTCTGGAGCCAGTAGTGGATCAGGGCGGGCAGCACGGTCAGCGATGCGACCAGGATGCTCCCGATGCCGAGGGTCAGGACGAGTCCCAGGCTGAAGATGCCCTGGTGTTTGGCCACCATGAGGCTGCCAAACCCGAGCATGGTGGTGAGGGAGGAGATGGTAACGGCTTTGCCGGTACTCTTCAGGATACAGGGGGTGTATCTTTCCCAATGTCGAGGACCTGCCTGCCCGTTTTCCCGTTCCTCCTCGCGGTAGCGGTGCAGGATATGGATACCATTATCCACCCCTATGCCCACGATAAGAGGCAAGACCAGGAGATTGGCCAGATTGAACTGTACCCCGAAGAGGACCATCAACCCGGCCATCCAGCTGGCTCCCACCCCCAGGGGTACCAGGGAGAAGAGGGCGCTTCGTGGGCTGCGAAAATCGAGCAGGGTCAGGACGATGATGGCCAGCAGGGCGTAGAGTCCCGCCTCTTCAAAGCCTTCCTTCATCAGGCGACTCGACTCATAGACCTGGATAGGAGCCCCTGTGGCCTGGGGATCGACCGAACGGAGATCAGCCACAAAGGCGGTCAAGAACTTTCGTTCCCAGATATCCTCTTTGGGAAACACCTGCAGGAGTAACCGGCCACTGCGCCCGATAAAGCGCTTGCGCAGTTGGGGAGGAAGGGTAGCGAGGGTGACCGGGCTGGGGTGCAGGTGGTCTTGTAAAAAACGGAGCTTATCCTGAAAATCCTGAAAGAGCGCCTTTTGGAAAGTGGTGAGGGCAGCCACTACCTGTGTCTCCTCTGCCTGCTCCACCCGGGACAGGAAACGATCGATCTCCTGCCGCACCTCGGCCGGTGTGGGACCGGAACGCTTCTTCCGGCTCCGCAATTTGAATTTGAGTTTTTCCAGGGTGGAGACCAGCGCCGGGAGATCGAGTTCTGCAGGGAAGGAAGCAAAAGAGAGGGGAGCGAGGAGGGGGCGCAGTCCTTGCAAGAGGCGGAGCTTCTTCTCCTGCTCCTGGGGGATGAGGGGGAGGATACTCTCCACCTTACTCACCGAGGGGAGGGCTTCGAGCAGGGCCTTCTTTCTCCTCGCTTCGTCCAGGGAATCGGCGATGACCACCCCAAACCAGGTAGAACGGGCAGAGTTCTGCAAAATCTTGCGCTCGTATTCCACCGATTCGGTACCATGTGCCTGGAGGTTGAGCAGGTTGTAATCGAAGGAGAGGCGGGGAAGGGCAAACAGGGAGAGGAGGGTGAGCAGTCCTCCCACCATCAATACGGGACGCGGGTAGAGCAAAAACCTCTCGCAGAGCCGTCGTCCTCTCCCTCCTTTCTTCTCCACTCTCTCCCCGGAGTACTTTCTCCTCTGTTCCTTCAAGACCAGAAAGGCAGGAAGGATGGTCAGCATGGCCAGCAGGCAGAGGAGAATACCGCTTCCGGCAATAAAGCCGAGTTCGTTGATGCCGCGAAAGTCGGCCAGGACCGTGGTGTAGAAGGCCAGGGAGGTGGTCAGCCCTCCGGTGATGATGCCGGCACTGGTACCGCGGAAGGTCGCTTCCAGGGCTTCATGCATATTCTTCCCCCCTGCCCGTTCTTCGTTGTAACGGCTGATGAAGTGAATACCGAAATCGATCCCCAGGCCGATCAGGATGGTGGTAAAGACGACGGTCAGGACGTTCAGGCTGCCTATGGTCAGGGTGAGGAAGCCGAAGGACCAGGCAATGGCCAGCAGCAGGGTGAGCAGGGCGTAGAGGGGGCCGTGCATCCGGCGGAAGACCAGGGCAAAGAGGATCCCGATCCCCAAGAGCGATACCAGTGAGGCAATCATGGTATCGTGTTTCGTGATCGCCATCTCGTCGGCGGCCAGGGCAGGGGTACCGGTCACTCCGGCCTGCACCTCCGGAAACTCTGCGCGCAAGGCGGCAATGTCGCGACGAATCCGCGCCAGGGCGGCACCGGCCGGGGTAAAGCTCTCCTGCTTCTCTACCGGAGAGACGAGCAGGAAGAGGAGTTTTTCGTTTTCAGACACGTAAAACCCGTCGTGCGTGATCTGCTTCTTTTCCGTCACAAAGAAGGTCTCCCAGGGGGAAACAAAAGTGGTCGAGCCCTGCAGATAGGCATTCATCTGCCTGAGCACTGCCTGGACAAAGCCGAGATCGATGGAGGAGTCTTCGGAGGAAGATGGAGCCGGTTTTGGTGCTCCCAGGAGTCCAGAGATGAGGGTGCTGACCGCCTTAGAGCTCGCCTTGCGATTGATCTGGGCAAAGAGGGTATTCAGGGTGGGCCTGCGCACCAGGGCCTGCAGGAAGTCACGATGGGTCTTGAGCTGGGACCGTAGCTCCTCTAAATCGGCTAAAGAGAGGTAGAGCAGCGCCTTGTCCCGGAAATAGCCTGGATCGATGCGGTAGATCACCTCTTTGATATGTGCCCGGTCCTTTTCCAGCATCCGGGCCAGCCGGAGAACAAAGGCCTTGCCCCGCTCGATATCCGGGCTTTCTACCACCACTACCAGGCTATCGAGTTCCTTACCAAACTCCTCCTGGTAGCGCAGGTAAATCTGGTTATACTCGCGCTGGGGAGAGACCAGGTCGTTGCGATTGGTCTTAAAGGTGAGGAAACGAGCCGTATAGAAGAGGGAGAGGAAGGCCAGGAGGAAGGCGGCAGCGATGAGCACACGGGGATGGCGCTCTATGATGCCGAGGAACGTTTCCAGAAGGTTCTCTTTCCAGGATACTCGTCTCATAACGAAATTCCGTCGTGTTCCTGTTCTGGTTGACAATGCTCAGGCATATCCGTGTTCCCGGAACCAGTGGACCGCCCTTCGTAACGCTTCCTTGATCGGGGTTTGGGGAAGACCGAGTTCCGTAATCGCCTTTCGCGCATCGAAAAACATCCGCTTCCGGGCCATCTTCACCCCGGCCAGGGGGATGGCCGGGGGAGAGTGGGTGATATAGTTGGCTATCCATTCGCTACAGTAGCCGGCAGCCAGGGCCAGCGGATAGGGGATCCGCCAGCGCGGGGCTTTCACTCCAGAGACCTCTTCCAGCAGGCGGAAGATCTCGACCAGGGTCAGGTTGGCATTCCCCAGGATATAGCGTTCACCGATCCGTCCCCGCTCTGCCGCCAGGATATGTCCTTCGGCCACATCCTCCACGGCAATCAGGTTGAGCCCGGTATCCAGATAGGCCGGCGTTTTCCCCTGCAGGAAGTTGACGATCACCTGGCCGGTGGGGGTCGGTTTGATATCCCACGGCCCGACCGGGGCACTGGGATTGACAATCACCACCGGTACCCCCTGCTCGATGAACTTCCGTGCTTCCAGCTCTGCCAGGTATTTCGACCGCTTGTAATCGCCGACCAGGTCGCCGGGGTGCAGGGGAGTCTCTTCGTTCCCCCAGCTCCCGTCCGGGGGGATACCGATGGTAGCCACGCTACTGGTGTACACGACCCGTCTGACCCCGGCCTGCCCGGCCGCGGTCAGGATGTTGCGTGTGCCCTCCACATTGCTCTGCAGGATGAGGTTTCTCTCCCGGCTCCAGAGGCTGTAGTGGGCGGCGACATGGTACACGGTATCACAGCCCTGGACCGCGGGGAACAGGGAGTCGAGGTGGCGCAGGTCCCCGTACACCCTTTCCACATCCAGGCCATCGATATTGCGGGTATCGCTGTTCCGGCGGACCAGCACCCGGACCTCCCGTCCCCGCCGGAGCAAGGCACGCACCACGTTGGCACCGATAAAACCGGTGGCTCCGGTAACCAGGTCTTTCATCAGGTCTTCTCCCCCTCCTCCATCTCCGCCTTCCACCAGGCCCGGCCCAAAGCCGCCAGCGCCTGTTGGGCGCGGTACCAGCGTTTAAGGAGCCGCCAGAAAAGGGGAACATGGGCCGGATGCCGGCTCAGGTAATGCATCACTCTGCCCGGTCGTATCTCTCCTCGCCGGTCACTCAGCGCGAGCAGGGCTGGAGGAAGAGACATCTCCCACGTGTCAAAGATGATGCGCACCGCCAGGAAGGGGATCCCCTGCCGGTGGGCAACGGCAGCCACGGCCCCACTCTCCATATCCACGGCCACCACCTCATGCCTCTGGTGTAGCCGGCCTTTCTCGTCCTGATCGGTTATCACGCGATCAACCGTGAGCAGCGTTCCCCGCTGACAGCGGAGCCCTGCTCGTTGACCAGCCTCCCGTATCCCTTTCTCCAGGCCGGGATCGGTCCTAAATGCCTGTACCCGTTCTGGATCCAGGGATGCGCAATAGACGGTCTCTCCCACCACGAGATCGCCGGTCCGCAATTCAGGGGCAACTCCGCCGGCAAAGCCGACCACGTAGAGGCAACGCAGTGGATAGCGTCGGGCAAGCAGGGTGGCTCCCTCCCCTGCCGCCTCTCTCCCCATCCCACTCTCCAGAACCACTCCCCTCTCCTTCCACTCCCAGAGACGAAAGCCACCCACCCGGCTCTCCCGGTACAGGGAACAACACTGCCAAAGCGCTTTTGATTCCTGAGAGAGGGCGGTAACGACCCCTATCATGCTTCACCCCAGGAGGCAGGGAGTTTATCCTCCCTGCTCTCTTTCTCGACCGTATAATTGAGGATAATAGATTGGACAGGATTGATCAAGGAGGGGAATGTTTACCGGTCGTGAGCACGTTCCGTACCTTGGCCAGAGCCATGAGCGGGAAATAGTGTCGGTAGAGGTGATAGCGGATATAGAAATGCCCGGGGAAACCGGTACCGGTATAGGCCTCCTCTTCCCACGTCCCCTCCCGGTTTTGGGTCTGTATCAGGTAGGCAACCCCCCGCTGCACCGCCTGGCTGTGCACCTCTCCGGCCGCGACCAGTCCCATGACGGCCCATGCCGTCTGGGAAGCGGTACTCTCCCCCTGACCGGCATGGCGGAAGTCTTCGTAGGAGAGGCACGACTCTCCCCAGCCCCCGTCCTCGTTCTGGTGGGCCTTCAACCACTCCACCGCTTTACGGACGTAAGGGAGCTGCATGTTCTCCCCGATGGCCCGCAATCCCTCCAGTACCGCCCAGGTACCGTAAATATAGTTCACCCCCCAGCGCCCGTACCAGGGACCTTCCGGGTGCTGATCTCGCTGGAGAAAGCGCAGCGCCCGCCGGGCCGGGGGAAAGGAGAGGGTGTAGCCGAGCCGGCCCAGCATCTCCAGCACCCGGCCGGTTAAATCGCTGGTACTCGGATCGATCAGGGCTTTCTCGTCGGCAAAGGGGATCTCGTTGAGGAGACGCTTGTTGTTATCCACATCAAAGGCTCCCCATCCCCCATCCTTGCCCTGCATGCTGAGGAGCCACTCTACCCCCCGCTCCATGGCCCACGCCTTGTCATAAGGAGCCACCCGCTGCTCCGGGAGGGAAGGTTCTGGGGAGAGGAGATGTTGCAGGCCAGCAGCCTTTGCCACCGGGAGATCGACCTGTTGCAGGGCCATCAGGACCATGGCGGTATCATCGTTATCCGGATAGAAATCGTTGGCAAACTCAAAGGCCCATCCTCCTGGCCGGCCGGTACGGTTCTTTACCCGCCAGTCTCCTCCCCGGAAGATCTGTTTTTGCAAGAGCCAGTACCCGGCCTTCTGTAAAACCGGATGATGAGGGGGCAGGCCGGCATAACGGAGGGCCAGCGTGCTGATCGCCGTATCCCATACCGGCGAAACACAGGATTGAAGCCGGAAATGGTCTTCCTCTTCGATACCAAAGCGCTCTATCGCCTCCAGCCCTTTACGCATAACCGGATGGGAGAGGGGATATCCCAGGCAGTGCAGGGCCAGGATCGAGTTCATCATGGCCGGCATGATCCCTCCCCAGTCACCGGTGATATCCTGGTGACTCAAGATCCAGTGTTCGGCCTCGACCATGGCTCGCTGTCGCAGGCGGGAGAGGGGGCGTTTCTCATAGAGTTTGAGCAGGGAATCGAGGTGCAGGAAGAGGTTATGCCAGCTGAGACGACGAGCAGCAGGAGGCAGGGCATAGCACGTGCCCTGCCGGGGTTCGGGATAGAGCTCATCAACCTCTGCCCCGGGGGGAAGCGGGTAGCGGGGGCGCTTGGCCATGATGACGAGCAGGGGGATGATGACCGAACGGGACCAGCTCGAAAACTCGTACAGGTTGAAGTAAAAGCCCTGGGGAAAAAGGATCATCTCCACCGGCATGGAGGGGATCCCTCGCCAGTCGTACTGTCCAAAGAGGGCCAGGAAGATCTTGGTAAACACCCGCGCCTGGGGGATCCCTCCCTGGGAGAGTATCCAGTGGCGGGCCTTTTGCAAAGCAGGGTCTTCTGGTGACTTTCCGGCCAGCTTCAGGGCAAAATAGGCTTCCACGGTCTGGCTGAGCCTGCTCGGCCCGCCATGGTAGATGTTCCATCCGCCATCCTCCTGCTGGGTCTGTAACAGGTAATTGGCCGCTTTCTCTATGCGACGCTGGTCGACCAGTCCCAGCATGTGGAGGAAGAAGATGTATTCAGAAGTCAGGGTGGTATTCGCTTCCAGTTCGGCGACCCAGTAGCCGTCGGCATGCTGTAACTTCACCAGATAGTCCTGCGCCCGCTGAATCGCCTCTTCCAGGTGGGAGGAGGGGACGCCAAAACGGGTGCGCTCTCCTCCAGCTCTGGTAGCAGCTACCGTCCCTGCCTCCTCTGAGGAGACGTCTGGTACGAGTCGAGACACCGGGGATGGGGAAGATGCGAGAGAAAAGAGGTTTTGCAGAATAGAAGGATAAAACCGCTTGGAGATCTTCATGGAACGCCTCGTCTCTTCTGGGGATATCCCCCTTCTATCTGTTCGCCCTACCTGCAGCGTTGAATAGGTTTGCCCTCACTCCCAGATAACTCTATCGTAATTATCACAGCCAGAAGCTCCTGTCAATAGAAAATCGCCGTCTTTAGCCTTTTACGCCGGTTAACACCCCCTCACACCCGGAGGTGCGTTGGGAAAAGGCATAAGATGAGCGGGGGAGGGTAGAGAAGGCTGGTGGGAATCTACAGGGGAGGGAGGTCTGCTCTCTCAGGCCTCCAGGAAGGAGTGCCCCCTTTGCCGGGCAGTACCCGGCAAAGGGCATCACCCTATAGCATGCCGAAGGGGGGACTCGAACCCCCACGGCCTTGCGGCCACTGCCCCCTCAAGACAGCGTGTCTACCAATTCCACCACTTCGGCCCGATGATAACGAGTAATGAGTGATGAGTGATGAGTAACGAGTAACGAGTAAAACCTGTGTGCCTCTGTGCCTCTGTGCCTTTATCTTAACCCCAATCTCTCATTACTCGGTCGTGGCTTTGCTCCCTTCCTTTGGCAGGCCCTGCGGTCCTGCGGCCGGCTTCCCCTGTTTTCCGCATGCAGGGGCAGTAGCCTTCTCCGCGCCTGTCTGCACCGGCGT
>RFHZ01000468.1 GCA_003696125.1 Nitrospinota bacterium | reverse complement strand
GAGACACAGGATCGCGGTGGAAACCGCTCCTACAGGAGGGGCAAAGGCACAGAGGCACAGAGGCACAGAGGTCTTACTCAATCCTCAGTCCTCATTACTTTACTCGTTACTCATTACTCATCACTCGTTACTCAGTCCTCAGCCCTCATCACTCATTATTCGTTACTCGTTACTCGTTACTCATCACTGAACTACAAAGGAGGAATGACGATGGCGCGTGTCCCGATTAATCCGGGAAGAGTAGACTGGTCTGGTGAAAACCCGGGCATGTATCTCAAACGGGAAGAAGATGGTCCCTACACCACCCTGATCAGCTTTTTCCGGGTGATCTATTCCCCGTACGGTGTCGGTCATGCCGTGGTGGTCTTAACCGATCCTACCGGTACCGTAGGGGGGCCTGATCAGGTGAATGCCTGTTACACGGATAACAGGGACTTGGCCCAATGGCTGGTCAGGGAGTTTGTCTCTTACTTCGCTCCTTTCCAAGAGAATCCGCATCTTCCCCGCCTCCCCTTTCGTGACGCCACCTCCTTTACCCGTTCTGGCGATACCCGTCGTTCCTGGACAGAAGCGATCCAGGGACCAGATATCGATATCCAGCTTACCTGGGACCACCTGCAGGAACCCTTTGTGGTCGAATATGAACCCGAGCACTCGGCGACCGGGAAGCATGACATGCTCTCCCTCTTTATCCCGGCGACCGAGGCGACGGTGATCATAAATGGGAAGAAGCGCGAGGGGAGACCCTTTCCCCGTAATATGGCCGGCAAACAGAGTACCACGGCGTTTCTCGCCTTTTCCGAGACCTGGATTCGTCGCTAAGATCTCTTCTCATGTCTCGTTATCACTGGAAGATCCGCCTGCAACGAGTCCTGGAGGAGCCAGACCCTCCTCCAGGGCTCCGGTTTCTCCTCACTCCCCTCTCCATGCTGGCACCCCTTTACGGTACCGGGCAGCGGGTCCGCTCCTGGGCATACAGGCATAGCCTTCTCGCTCAACACGCGCTCCCCTGTAAAGTCATCAGTATCGGGAATCTGACCCTGGGAGGAACGGGGAAGACACCGTTTGTCGCCTATCTCGGCCGGCACTTCTCCCAGCAAGGCTACCGGGTAGTCATTCTGAGCCGGGGATATGGCGGCAAAGCCAGGCAAGAGGTACAGGTCATCTCTGACGGCACCTCCCTCCTTCTCCACCCACCCCTGGCGGCGGATGAACCCTACATGCTGGCGCGAAAACTCCCCCAGATTCCGGTTCTCTGCGGGAAAAACCGGTATCGGGTAGGGATGTATGCTGTCCGGCATTTTTCTCCTGATCTGGTACTCCTCGACGACGGCTTCCAGCATCTCTCCCTGCACCGGGACTGCAACATTCTCCTCATCGACAGCACCGTTTCCCTGGACAAAGCGCGTCTCTTTCCGCGGGGAACCTTGCGCGAACCGCTCGATGCCATCGGCCGGGCCGATATCCTGATCCTGACCAGGGTAGAGGGTCCTCCCTCCCCAGACCTCCTCGCCCTTCTACGTCGCTATAACCCGAAGGCTCCCCTCTACCAGAGCCGGTACCGTCCCCAGGCTCTTTTTCAGGTCGACGAGCAGCGATCCCTCCCTCTGGAGATGCTACAGGGGACACCGGTGCTGGCCTTCTGTGGCATTGCCCATCCTGAGCCGTTTTTTACCCTGATTGCTTCTTTAGGCGGGAAGGTAGTCGATACGGTCGCTTTTCCCGATCATCACTGGTATGAACGAACCGAGGTGAGTGCGCTGATCCGGCAGGCGCAAGAGAGGGGAGCGGTGGCTCTGGTGACTACAGAGAAGGATGGAGCCCGTCTCTTCCCCTATCTCCCCCTTTCCTTCCCGGTGTGGGAACTCCGCATCGCCGTGACCATCAACGACCCGGCATGGTGGGAAGCGGTTCTTTGACTCTGAAGGTGTCCTGGGCCGGTCTGTCAGCCAGCCACAGCGATTATGCGGGCTGAGCAGGTCTGCTCAGCCCTTAGAGTCCGGCTAGATCTTCGTGTTCGTCTCCAGATTCCAGCCGATCGGTCCCACCTTACTCCCTGGCTTGCCGTCATGGCCAATCGGGGTATAGGTCCAGGAGATCTTCCCGAAATTAAAGGTCACACTCTCCAATGGTTTGTCTCCACCTTGACTGCCACTCGACTGCACACTGGAGATGATCACATCTTCCAGCAGGTACTCCATGAACGTGTGCTTCTCTCCACTCGCTTCACACAGCACAATGGTCACCTTGGGGATATGCCGGCCATCACAGCAGGCCTGGGCAATGTGGGGGCTCGCCTTGTCCACCACCTTCATCACCGAGAAGTCAGACATACTGACCCGCTCCGCGGTGCGTCCCCCGGTCCCACTGGCGATGGACGAGGGCTGGCTCATCCCGTGGCTGTAAGAGAGGAGCTCGATCTCGCCCCCGTGCTGATCGTCGGTGCTCTCACCGACAATACCGTCGATCTTCAAAAAGGCATCTGTAGCCATCCTTTACCTCCTTTGCAGGGGGTACCCCTGCGATTTATGTCTGGAGAAACCTTACCCTGTTACGCTGCTGGTGATTGGGAGAATGCTCACCTCCTTTCTCAGCGATGTGCTCAGCCTTTCCCCCTATTGCACTAGCACGCCTAATTTGTTGATCTCCTCGGCAAAGGCGGCATCCAGAGGGGGACAATCTTGGGAATAGCCGACGGGAACAGCAACATCGTACACATCCCGGACTCGGAACCGGTGAAAAACATCTGGTTTTAAAACCGTGGTTCTGGAGTGTATATCCAATTGAATGGCTCGAATAGCATCACGGTTCAAAATGAAATCATTTTCGGATTTCCCTTTAATCTCGGCGAGCGTATCATCCAACTCTTCAATCAAGAGGGTAAACTCATCACCAAAAGGCCGAATAGCCTGCTGGGCCTGTTGTTGCAGGAGAGCTATGCGCTCTGGATTGAATCCACAACGGATCAGCACCCTGGTATCGGCTTGAACGAGGTGCTTCAGGGAGGCTATACCGGTCTCCTGGAGTTGAATAATCTCTTCATCCTTGATAGCACTCGGTTCTGAAATCGAGACGTCTTCAAAGGGTTGAATCGTCACGGTACTGGCAATAGAGATATCAAATAGTTTTTGGAATAAGGGAAAAATAATAGTAATTTTAAGGACCTCCTTTACCAACTTCAGTACATCTTTGAAGAGATTGGAAACTTCGCTGATGAGTTGACGAACCGTGCTTAAGAGTTCCTTGACCAATTTTAAGGTTGTGTCGGCCAGTTGATCACCCAATTTGATGAGCTTTTCCAGAACAGGCTGCAGCTCCTCTAGCGCCTTTGCTAAAGCCTCCAGGGCTTCTTTGAGACGTTTCAAATTATCCTGGAATTGGTTCACATCCTGGACAATAGCGGCAAGCTCATCTGAACAGCACATAGAGAAACTCCTGATCGACCAACTCTCCACCTTGCGTATTGTAATTGGTGAGCATCCGATTATGCATGGTGGGGATAGGGGGGTGTTCGAGGAAATGGCTAATGGTTGCCCTCTCCAGATTCCCGGTATCCTGTCGGGAACGGGTCGTGCGGTAAACTACATACATACGTCTCCCATGGCGATTTTGATCATGCTGGCATGCTCGCTGCCAGAAGTTGGTGGTGATGCCGATATAGAATCCGGTAAAATTTACCGTGTCTTGTGGATTATCGTTGATAGCCGCGCGGGATTGCGCATTGTTGGGCATGAAGAGCGGTTCTTGGCCCACAATGGTCTTCCCTGCTCGATAAATCAGGTGGTAGATGATGTTGTTCGTCCAGGCCGGCCGGTTGAAGACGGCCGGTACCTGCGCAAGAGTTTGCGGGGTCTCGACGCGGTAGGCATGGGCGGTACCGACATAGCGCGTTTCTAAAGAGAACTGGTTTCTCTGCGGATGTACAATGGCAAAATAGACTTCCACAGCCATGCTTTTCCCCTCCTTGACAGCATACGGTATGGCGGTGATTTTGCAGGGTGCCGGGTGTTTGACACCGCTACGCCTGGTACACCTCTTGCCGATGGTGGATGACAGGATTCTTCTCTCTGCATGCTCTGCGAATCCTTGACTCCTGTCAGGAATAGATACGGAGCAATGGTCTTACTGTTCCTGGATTTTCTTGGTACCACTGTTTTCCAAAATAAGCTTACCCGTAATTTCCAGCGGTTGTGTCTTTGGCTCTACCCCACCACCCATGCCGGAGAGCTGCAAGAGTTTGCCAATAAAGTCCGACCCGCCCATGAGAATTATCCCCGTTGCCACAG
>RFHZ01000467.1 GCA_003696125.1 Nitrospinota bacterium | reverse complement strand
CGATGGGGTTCGGTGGTGGCAAAGATAAAGATGACATGGGGTGGAGGTTCTTCCAGGGTTTTGAGCAGGGCGTTGAAGGCCTCCTTGGTGAGCATGTGCACTTCGTCAATGATATAGACCCGGTATTTTCCCTGGGCAGGAGCATAGCGAACACTTTCCCGCAGCTCGCGGATCTCATCGATCCCGCGGTTAGACGCTCCATCGATCTCCATCACATCGACAGAAGAGCCGGCATTGATCTCCTGGCAGAGGGAACACCGGTTACAGGGAACCGGGGTAGGACCATGCACGCAATTGAGGGCTTTGGCCAGGATACGGGCGGTGGTGGTCTTCCCGACACCACGGGTACCGGAAAAGAGATAGGCATGAGCGATACGGCCTTGCTTGACGGCATTTTCCAGGGTATGTGTAATATGCTCCTGACCAATAACCTCCGCAAACGTCTGGGGACGCCACTTTCTGGCCGTGACTACATAGGACATACCCTATCCTTGCCTCTAGTCCTTGCGGTGGGCCATGCACCTGCCATTGACCGGTGTTCGCCTGCGGGACTTGAGCAGAAGACTCAAACCAGGCACCCTTACGGCACACAGACGACATTGCTTACCGCTGCTTCCTTCCGGACCTGACGGGGTTCACAACTGTCTGTTGCGTAAGACCCGATTCTCAACGCCTCCTACTCAAGGCAGTCCAGACGTCCACCCGGCCGCTGGCGAGGAATTCAGCCCCGCTATAGCGGGTTGCGGGTTACAGGGCACCGCTACCTCCCCACCTAGCATGGCCCAGAAAAAAGGAATGCAGAGTCTTCTCCACTCTGCATACCGTTTCCTGGCTCTCCCTGCCCGTAAAATAGGCCTGTCTGAGACGGTTATGACCGCCTTACTCCCCTGAGCATTGTGTGTAAAACGGAGAGGGTGGGATTCGAACCCACGGTGCCCTTTTGGGGCACACGCGCTCTCCAGGCGCGCCCCTTCGACCGCTTGGGTACCTCTCCTTGATCTCTTCTCTATCCCTTCCCGGTGCGTCTCTCCCTGCTCGACACCGGCCCGGCATTCCCCGTTTCGATCTGGCGGAGAGGGTGGGATTCGAACCCACGGTACGGTGTTACCCGTACAACGGTTTTCGAGACCGCCCTATTCAACCACTCTAGCACCTCTCCTGCCTGTCTCTGTCTCACGCGCCCAAGAGGATTCGAACCTCTGACCTCTTCCTCCGCAGGGAAGCGCTCTATCCGGCTGAGCTATGGGCGCATTTGAGCTCTCAACCAAAACGGAGAGGGTGGGATTCGAACCCACGGTACGGTGTTACCCGTACAACGGCTTAGCAGGCCGCCCTATTCGACCTCTCTAGCACCTCTCCAATCATTCTGTTATCCCGTTGATGGCGGAGGGCGAGGGATTCGAACCCCCAAGGGCTTACGCCCAGCGGTTTTCAAGACCGCCGCCTTACCGTTCGGTCCAGCCCTCCTTACTCGTACTCCGCAGCACCATCGGGCTCCACCTTCTCTTCCTCGCTCTTCTCTACCGCAGATATGTTACCAGTACCCTCTCCTCGAGTCAACCTCTTTTTCCCAACCGTACCCGCTCCTGGCAAGCCCAAATCCCGATTCCCTACTCCTCTTCTTCCTCCTCCTCTTCCGCAATGCGGGCCAGACTCACCACCTTGTCCTCTTCCTCCAGCCGGATCAAACGTACCCCCTGCGTGTTCCGCCCGATTACCGGGATCTCCCGGACCTGCAGGCGGATCAGGTTCCCGCTGGAGGTGATGAGCATGAGTTCATCCGCCTCACAGACCGATTTCACCCCTACCACCGTGCCGTTCCGGGGGGTGGTTTTAATGTTGATGACCCCCTTCCCTCCCCGGGCCTGGCAGGGATACTCGGTCAGCGGGGTCTGCTTTCCGTACCCGTTTTCGGTCACCGTAAGGATGTTCACCCCCGGTTCCACCACCTCCATGCCGATCACCTGATCTCCCGGCTCCAGTCGAATACCGATCACCCCCCGCGCCGTCCTCCCCACCGGCCGCACATCGCTCTCCGGGAACTGTACCGCCTTTCCCTGCACCGTGCTGAGCAAGAGATTCTGTTTCCCGTTGGTCATCCTCACCGCAATCAGTTGATCTCCGTTGTCGAGGTTAATGGCGCGAATCCCTCCCCTGCGCAGGTTGGCATAGGCGTTCAACGGCGTCTTCTTCACGATCCCCTGCTGGGTTGCCATCACCAGAAAGGCTTCCTCTTCAAAACCTTTTACCGGGATGCAGGCGGTTATCTTCTCTCCCGGTTCGAGCTGGAGGAGATTGACGATCGCCTTTCCCCGGGCATTGCCTCCCCCTTCGGGAATCTCATGCACCTTGAGCCAGTGCACCTTCCCCACATTACTGAAGAAGAGCAGGTAGAAGTGGGTCGAGGTGACAAAGAGGTGCTCAACCACATCCTCGGCCCGGGTCCGGATGGCTCGACTCCCCTTCCCGCCCCGGTGCTGGCTGCGATAGAGACGGACCGGACTCCGCTTGATATAGCCGGAATGGGTGATGGCCACCACCACCTCTTCCTCCGGGATGAGATCCTCGGGCTCGATCTCCTGCATCTCGGGGACGATGTCGGTAAGCCGTTCATCCCCATACTCCTCTCGAATCTCCAGCAATTCCTCTTTGATCAGCGCCTTGATCTGCTCCTCGCTGGACAGAATCCCCTGCAGGGTCTGGATCTGGGTCTCCACCTCCTGGTAATCCTGCAGGATCTTCTCCCGCTCCAGGCCGGTCAGGCGTTGGAGACGCATATCGAGAATCGCCTGGGCCTGCGTGGGACTCAGGGACAGCGTGGAAACAAGCGTCTCCCGGGCCTCCTGCGGAGAAGGGGCCCGGCGCAAGATGGTGAGGACGCGATCGATATGCTCCAGAGCGGTTTTCAGTCCCTGCAGGACGTGGAGCCTCTCCTGGGCCTTGCGCAGCCGAAAACGGGTCCGCCGTACGATGACCTCTTTGCGGTGATTGAGGAAATGGGTGAGCAGCTCTTTCAGCGTCAATATGCGGGGCTGATTGTTGACCAGGGCGAGCATGATGATGCCAAAGGTCACCTGCATGTGGGTATGCTTGTAGAGTTGATTCAGGATGACCTGGGCATTCTCATTCCGCTTCAACTCGATCACGATGCGCATCCCGTTTCGATCCGACTCATCCCGCAGATCGGCAATCCCCTCGATCACCCGATCACGGACCAGCTCGGCAATCTCCTCCACCAGCCGGGCCTTATTGACCTGATAGGGGAGCTCAACAATGACTATCCGCTCCCGTTCTCCCCGCTTCGCCTCCTCGAAAAGGGCCCGGGCCCGGAGTTGAATCAGGCCTCGACCGGTGGCATAGGCATCCCGGATCCCTTTTTCCCCATAGATGAAACCGGCCGTAGGAAAATCTGGACCGGGAATCAGCAGGAGGAGATCGTCTACGCTCATATCGGGGTGATCGAGTAGCATGACCAGAGCGTCGATGACCTCACGCAGATTATGCGGTGGGATGTTGGTGGCCATGCCGACGGCAATGCCAGAGGAGCCGTTAATCAAGAGATTGGGGATACGGGAGGGGAGCACTACCGGCTCCTCACGAGTCCCATCGTAATTGGGAACGAAATCGACCGTCTCCTCCTCGATATCACGCAGCATCTCCTCGGCAATACGCGTCATCCGGGCCTCTGTATAGCGCATGGCCGCTGGCGGGTCCCCATCTATGGACCCGAAGTTCCCCTGTCCATCCACCAGGGGGTAGCGGAGCGAAAAAGGCTGGGCCATGCGGACCAGAGAGGGATAAACGACCGCCTCCCCATGTGGGTGATAGTTTCCACTCACATCTCCCGCGATCTTGGCACACTTGCGATAGGGACGGTTATGGGTCAGGCGCAGGTCATGCATGGTCACCAGAATGCGACGGTGCACCGGTTTCAAGCCATCTCGGACATCCGGAAGGGCCCGGCTGATGATGACCGACATGGCATAATCGAGAAAAGCACTCTTGACCTCTTCTTCAATATTGACCGGGACCTCCCGGGGTACCTCATGTTCTAGAACAGCCATACGTCCTCTTTTCACTCCTTCTCTGCCTAGGTTGATTCACGTCCACTGCATGGAACCTGTTTCGAGGGTCTCTCCTCCCTCCCGCAACCGTGTGCTTCATTATAGCAGAAAACCCGGACCGGTGCACGATCCGGGTCAGAGGAAGAGAGGCAGGTCAGAGCGCCGGATGCTTCTCATGCCAGGGAGTGGCCTGCTCATAGGCATAGGCAATCCGCAGGACCTCGGCCTCGGCAAAAGGCTTTCCCACGATCTGGAGCCCTACCGGGAGACCGGCTCTGGTAAAGCCGCAGGGGAGAGAGATGGCCGGCAGGCTGATCAGATCGAAGGGGAGGGTATTGCGGGGACGCAGAGAGGCGTGTCCGGGAGGATCAGGCTCGATCGGGGTGGCCGGAACCGGGGAAGTGGGCATGACCATCGCCTGGTACGGAGCCAGGGCCTTCAGGGTCTCCTGCGTGAGATAGCGTCGCAACCGCTGCGCCTGGACGTAGTGGACGGCGGTAAAGAATCCTCCCATCTCGATCAAAGCCTTCACTTCAGGGCTAAAGGCTTCTGGTCGCCGTCGCAGATGGCCGGCATGATAGGCGGTGGCTTCGGAGAAGAGGATGACCGTTCCCGCGGCCCGGGCCACCCGCATATCGGGGAGGGGAATCTCTTCGACCGTTGCCCCGAGCTGGCGAAACGTCTCCAGCGACTGTTCAACGCAGTCCACCACCTCTGGATCGCATCCCTCAAAGAAGTAGTCCCGTGCGATTCCGATCTTATAGCCGCGGATACCCTGATCGATATGCCGGGTATACTCCGGTACCGGTCGCCGCACAGAACCTGGGTCACGCGGATCATAACCGGCCAGGACCTGGAGCAGCAGGGCCGCATCGATCACCGTGCGGGTCATGGGCCCGGCATGATCCATGGACCAGGAGAGGGGGAGTCCCCCAAACTTGCTGACCAAGCCAAAAGTCGGCTTTAACCCGACAATACCGCAACAGGCAGCCGGCTGGCGGATGGAGGCACCGGTATCACTGCCCAGCGCGCCATCGGCCAGGCCGGCTGCGACAGCAGCAGCAGACCCGCCACTGGATCCTCCGGGATGATACTCCAGATTCCAGGGATTGCGGACCGGTCCGTAGTGGACATTGGCACTGGTGGTGCCAAAGGCCAGCTCATGCAGATTGGTCTTTCCCAGAAGCACAGCCCCTGCCCGCTTCAGGCGCT
>RFHZ01000466.1 GCA_003696125.1 Nitrospinota bacterium | reverse complement strand
GACTCAAAGTGCAAAAGGGTGAGTAATAGTTACTTATGAAGTATACCTTTTACAAATGGTTCAACTAGGCTAACACAGGAGGTAGAGAATGTCAAGACGCCCATAAACCGCAATTCTGCCCTCATGACGCTCTTTTCCCCGTCCTCGCCCCAGGCAGAGCACGGCTCATGATCCCTGCGCAGACCTCCTCTGGAGGAGAAAATAGTTGCTCTGGCTTGTTTTTTTTCTGGCTTGACAACTATCTGCCTTCATGTTATAAGGGGGTAACCCTGGGCCGTAAGGGAAAATGGCAGGTCATAAACGGCAGAGTTTCTCCGCTTGAGCTTTTCGGTGTAGGTACAAGAAGAGAGGAGGTGCGCGATGGTGCAACAAGTAGCGAGAGGGATCTCCCGACGAGATTTTATCAAGACGACCGGTGCGGGAGGACTGGCACTGGGTTTGGCCTCTCTGCTCGGTGCCACGCGGGTGGTGGCAGAGCCTCGCACCTTGAAGATCGGGCAGTGGAGCCATTTTGTTCCTGCCTTCGATGACTGGTTTGACAACAAGTTTACCAAGGAGTGGGGAGAGAAGTACGATGTGAAGGTGATCGTTGACCATATCACCTCGACCGAGCTGCGTGCACGGGCGGCAGCGGAAGTGGCGGCGCAAAAGGGACACGATCTCTTTAAGTTCAACGACCCTCCTCCGGCATACGAGGATCAGGTGATCGACCATGCCGATATCATCCAGGAGGTGGAGCGACGCAAAGGAAAGTATATCGACCTGGCCAAAAAGAGTACCTATAACCCGAAAACGGGAAAGTATTTCGGCTTCTCGGATAATTTTGTCCCGGACCCGGGGAACTACCGGAAGGACCTGTGGGATGAAGTTGGTATGGTTCCTGATACCTGGGAGGATGTCCGCATCGGCGGGGCCAAGATCAAGAAGAAGTTCGGCAATCCGGTCGGCATCGGCCTCTCCCAGGAGATCGATACCAACATGGCCATGCGTGCCATCATGTATTCTCACGGAAGCACGGTTCAGGATGAGGAGGGCCAGGTGGTGATCAATTCGAAAGCCACCGTGGAAGCGGTGAAATACGTGCGGGCCCTCTATAAGGAGACGATGACCCCTGAGGTCTTCACCTGGGATCCTTCTTCCAACAACCGCTTCCTCATCTCGGGACGAGGCTCCTACATCCTCAATGCGATCTCTGCCCTCCGTACCGCCCAGAAGACCAACCCGGACGTGGCCAAAAATATCTTCCTGTGGAAGACACCCGAAGGGCCGGTAAAGCGCCAGGGACTCGAACACGTGATGGGGGTCTACGTCATCTGGAAGTTTGCCGAGAATATAGACCTGGCCAAGCAGTTCCTCATCGACTACATCGATAACTTCGAGGAAGCGTTCCGTGCCAGCGAGTTCTACGATTTTCCGACCTTTGAGAATGCGGTGCCTGATCTGGAAGCAGCCATCTCCAATGATGCCGCTTCCCATCCCCCGGACAAGCTGAAGGTGATCGGGACGGCGCTGGAATGGGCAACCAATGTCGGTTATCCAGGATATGCTACGGCACCGATCGACGAGGTATTCAACACCTACGTCATCCCGACGATGTTTGCCAAGGCAGCCCGCGATGAACTCAGCCCAGAGGAGGCGGTCAGAGCAGCAGAGAAGGAGATCAAGCGCATCTTTGCCAAATGGGAAAAGAAGTAAAAGCGTCTAGCGTAGCCTGAGAAGGGAAGGGGCCGGACCCTGTCTGATTGGGCTTCCGGCCCCTAGAGTTGTACAGTAACCAGGGCCAGGGAAGGAGAGGCTCTCTTTATATAGGGGAAAATGGTGGGGAGATGAAACCGGCTATGGAAGCGGTAGGAAGTATTTCCAGAAGAAAAGAGAAGTTTTTATTTCGTCAAATCCTGGATCGCCGAGAGTTGCTGGGGCCATTGATGCTGGCTCCAGCCATCGTTTATATCTTTCTCTTAATCGGCTTTCCTTTCTTTCTGGCTCTCTACTACAGCTTTAGCAATGTGACTACCGGGAGTTCCAGCCTCACCTTTGTGGGCCTGGAGAATTTCCGGGGAATCCTGCAGAGTGCCACCTTTCGACGGGCACTGCGCAATACCTTTGTCTTTACCTTTGCCTCCCAGATTCTCGTCATGATCCTGGCCAAGATCCTTGCTCTGGCCCTTAACAAACAGTTCCGCGGGAAATCGATTGTCCGCTTCCTGATCCTGCTCCCCTGGGTTTCCCCTATCTCCCTGGGCACCATCGGCTGGAAATGGATGTACGACTCCCTGTACAGCGTCATCAACTGGACCCTGCAGGCGGTAGGCATCTTTGGCCCTGGCACATGGCCGATGTGGCTGGGAGAGCCGACCCTGGCCATGACGGCTGTGGTGCTGGTGCATGTCTGGCGCACCCTTCCCTTTGCCACGGTCATCATTCTGGCCGGTCTGACCGCCATTCCGCAGGAGATCCTGGATGCGGCCTCTGTGGACGGGGCCGGTCTCTGGCGCCGGACCTTTCAGGTTGTTCTCCCCCTCCTTATCCCGATTCTATGTGTGGCGGTCCTCTTTGGAGTCGTATTTACCTTTACCGATATGACGGTGATCTATGTGCTCACACGGGGTGGCCCTTATGACACCACCCAGGTCTTGGGGAGTTACGCCTTCCAGATGGGGATCTTAGGAGGAGATCTGGGCGAGGGTGCCGCCATTTCTCTCTTCCTGTTCCCTTTATTGGCGATTGTCGCCATTCTCATGCTTAGAATCGCACGACGGGCGGAGGTAGAATAACTATGATGACCTGGTATTTTCGACTCAGAAAGCTTGGGGCACAGATTTCCCACTACCTGATAGTCCTCCTCTTCACCATCTTTGCCGCTTTTCCCTTTTACTGGATGTTCATTACCACGTTTAAACAGACCCCTGATCTGTTAAACCTGAAGAACAATCCCTATATCTTCAATAAGCTTCCCACCCTGGAACACCTGGAACTCCTCTTCTTCAAGACCCTCTACGTCAAGTGGGTTTTGAATACGTTCTTTGTAGGCGTTATCGTGGTAGGAATCACGCTGGTCATCTCGGTGCCTGCCGGTTATAGTCTTGCCCGCCTGGCCGGTCGTTGGGGAGAGCGTCTCGGTATCGGGATCTTCCTGACCTATCTCGTCCCCCCTACCCTCCTCTTTATCCCTCTTTCCCGGGTGGTGGCGGAAATGGGCCTGCAGGACTCTCTCTGGTCCCTCGTGGTGGTGTACCCGAGCTTTACCATCCCCTTTTGTACCTGGTTGTTGATGGGATTTTTCAAATCGATCCCCCAGGATGTGGAAGAGGCAGCGATGATCGACGGATGTAGCCGCCTGGGAGCCATCACCAAGGTGGTCATCCCCATCTCCGTTGCCGGGATCCTTACCGTCATCGCCTTTGCCTTTACCCTGGTGATCCAGGAGTTTGTCTACGCCCTGACCTTCATCACCTCTTCCGGAAATATGACGGTCAGTGTGGGAGTCCCGACCAATCTGGTGCGGGGGGATGTGTATTATTGGGGACCCTTGATGGCAGCAGCGCTGATTACCAGCATACCGATCGCCATCGTCTATAACCTATTTCTGGATCGGTTTATTGCCGGCTTTACCGTGGGGGCAATCAGGTAGATATATATTCCTCTCGGAATGGGGATGTCGGGAGAAGGCATTCAGGCAGATTGCTTGTGCGTGGCGACCTCACGGGCTACATAGTCGGCAATAGCGGTTTGTGCCTCATTATCCTGCCAGCCGATCCACCAGAATTCGGCGCCGATTTCGTAGGCTTCCTTCTTGCTCTTACACCAGACGACGCGGGCTAAAGCGAGAATGGGAGAACGAAAGCGCTCTGAGCTGATCTCCAGCGCGATCATGGTATCTTTGGGGAGCGCTTCTCGCGCACGAAAGCATATCCCCCCACCACTGATATTTACCGCCAGGCTGGCAATAGGATTATCCCGGAACTGCTCTGGAGCGATGGTTTGGTACGAGATGTGGTACTCCTGACTCAGGCGGGGAAATTTCCGTCGTTCAAACATCATGGCCTCCTTGCTTTGGTCACAGGCTCTGGCTAGGAATTTTCCTCTCTCTATACCTATCGGTGGGAGCAAGGGGAATCTTTAGGGGGAGTTGGGGGCGAGGAGAGGCTATCCTGCCCTCGAGAGAAGAGAAACAGGCCAGCCCCTCCTTAAGCCGATCTTAAGAGAAGGTTACCACGCTCCGTGCCGTCTCCCCGCGCTCTAGCGCATCATAGGCCTCGTTAATCTGCTCGATCGGATAGGTGCGGGTCAGGAGGGGATCGAGCCTGATCTTTCCCGCCATGTACAGATCGATGAGCTTGGGGACATCGATACGTGGTCGGGCAGACCCGTAAAGCGATCCCATAACCAGCTTTTCCTGGAAGACCATGGGCAGGGTCTTCAAGGGGATGGTGGCTTCTGGGCGGCTTACCCCCACGATTACCGCTACTCCTCGTTTGCGGAGCGATTCCACTGCCTGGCTGATGGTTGCCGGCAGTCCGACCACTTCAAAGGCATAATCGACCCCCTGTCCACCGGTCAACTCCTTGACCCGGGCTACCGGATCGGTCTGGCTCGCGTTGACGGTATGTGTCGCCCCCATCTCCTGGGCCAGGGCGAGTTTGCTTTCGACCAGATCGACGGCAATGATCTTTTCTGCACCGACCAGGGCCGCACCCTGGATTACGTTCAACCCGACTCCTCCGGTCCCAAACACGGCGACAGAGGCACCGGGTCGGACCTGAGCCGCATTCACCACTGCCCCTACCCCGGTGATAACCCCGCAACCTACCAGGGCAGCCT
>RFHZ01000465.1 GCA_003696125.1 Nitrospinota bacterium | reverse complement strand
TCCGGAACCCATAAGCCTTTCGCCACTCACGACCCACGATGCGCTCATCGCTAAAGGTATCATCGATCTGGAGGGGTTGCCGGTGCCGGGCCACCCACCCCACCCCGCCCTGGCCAAAGCGGAGGATCTTTTGGGGACGCTCCCTGTCCGCAATCTCTTCCCAGAAGGCCCGGAGTTCCAGGATCTCCCTGCTTTCATCAGCCAGCCAGAAGGACACACTGGGAGCCTGCAGGAGTACGGCAGCTGCCCGGGCGATCTCTGCCAGCACCGTGTCTATATCCAGGGAAGAGGAGATGAATTGGTTTAGCCTGGTCAGGGTCTGCAGGCGGGCTAAGCGATTCTCCAGGTTCCGGTAGAGTTGCGCATTCTTGATGGCAATGGTAGCCTGGGCGGCAAAGGCCTGGAGCAGATCGACTTCCTCAGGGGTGAACGGACCTGGGGTGTCTCGGTACACCACGAGTGCGCCCAGGACCTCATCCCCGGAGAGGAGAGGGACGGAGAGGACGGCACGATACCCTTCCGCCTCGACCGCGGCCCGTGTCCCCGGGGTCAGCTCAAAGGCCGGATCGTTCAGGAGGTCGGCCGACCAGATGGGTCGGCGTTTGGTAATGGCCATAAATGTGGTACCATCTCGCCAGTGGCGTGGTCGTATCCGGGTGATAAAGGTACTGCTCAGGCCCCGCTGCGCCACAAAACGGGGTACCATGTCGTTCCCCTCGTAGGTGATGAGGGCTAAACCGGCTCGTTGGGTATGCAAGAGGGAACAGGCACGGGCAACGATCATATCGAGAACCTCCTGCAGGTCGAGGGAACCGGTGATCGCCTGGCCCACCTCCAGCAGGGCAGACGTTTGATCCACCTGTCGCTGTAAAGCCGCTTCGCGTTGCCGGCCCTTTCCCAGTATACGTCTCAGGAAGAGGATCGCCAGCAGGGCCATGATGCTGACAGCGAGTTCGGAGACCTCGCTCAGCGCTCCTATAGGCGACACCCCTCCTGCCGGGGTAGCGCTCCACCACATCAGGCCCTGGTGGATGAGGGTCAGGGCCAGCATGGCTGCCAGGAATCCTATGCGCCAATCGCGTAGTCGATGGGCCAGGACAAGAGACATCGTTGTGGCGAGAAGGCGAATGGTTATGGTCAAGAAGAAAACCAGGTCCATCTCACAGACTCCTTGTGTACACGTATTTTGACCGGAGAAGAGGGGATTACGTAGGCAGAAGGGGTACACTGGCCGGGGGAGAGGG
>RFHZ01000042.1 GCA_003696125.1 Nitrospinota bacterium | reverse complement strand
GCATAAGGGTGAGCGGCCAGGAGGTTCTCCAGAAAATAGTTCCCCGGAGAGATGAGCAGTACCCAAAACGACCGGGCCCGGGTCAGGACGGTGCGGGCAACGTTATCCAGGGGAAAATCGTCCTGGAAGAGGAGACGGGCCTCTACCACCCCGTGCAGTTCCCGGGTAAAGGGATAGACCAGGGTCCGTACCTCCCCGCCCTGCAGCGAGACCTCTTCTTGCAGGAGACGGCGCCGGTTGATGGTAACCTTTAGAGGGACATTGACCGGGACAGGGGTAAAGTTCTGTATGGTGACCAGCATCTCGTAGCGAGGAGTTTCCCCCCAGCCCTGACGAAAGGCAAACCGGGTGATGCCGATATTTTTTTCTCCTGCCTGGACCTGAAGCGGGGTGATCCTGACTCCAGCCGGCAGCTCGGCCTGCCAGTCGGTCTCGGTTCCATCGCTGATGACCACGATGTGATCCTGGCGCTGTCCCCGCAGGAGGGAAAGGGCCAGCAGAACCGATTCACGCAGGTTACCGATACTGTCTCCCGCCTCCATCCGGGCTACTATCTCCCGCAGTCGCCGTTTATCCCTGGTAAAGAAGGTCCTCAGCACGGGTCCCTGACCCGCCTCGATGATCGCCATCCGGCTCTTCTCATGCAACTGGTCGATCAGACGATAGGCCTCGGCCTGGGCCAGGGCAAAGCGGGTACCCTGAGGGCCCTGTGCCTGCATGCTGGCACTGGTGTCGATAATCAGGACCATATCCCCTTCGCGGGTGGCAGGAAGGCTCAGAAAAGGCTGGGCCAACCCGATGGTCAGCAGGCTGACCACCAGGATCTGCAACAGGAGCGTCAGACTCTTGACGATACGGCTGATCCCCAAAGTCGCTTTCCGTTCCTGCAGGAGCCGCTCCCAGAGGAAGAGGGTGGTGACACGCACCTCCTGCCGCTTGAAACGGAGACTATGCAGGAGTAAAATCAAAGGGATCAGGGCCAAAAAACCGAACAACCAGGGATTTCCCCAGGACATCTCTCCTCTCCCTATCGGACGTGTAATCCCTGTCTCAGGTATTTTAAGATGAGATCTTCAAAGGGCAAGATGGTGCTGGTACGGATATATTCGATGTGTCGCCTGGCACAAAAGCCCTCTATCTGCTGGAAATACTCCCGCAGTTGCTCCTGGTATCGCTGCAGAAGGCGTCCGTCTACGGACAGGCGCCGTTCCTTTCCCGTTTCCACGTCTACCAGCCGGATGGCCCCTTCGAACGGGGGAGCGATCTCTTCCTCATCGACAATCTGGAGGACCACCACATCAAACCGGCTAAAGAGCAACGCTTCCAGACCTCTTTCTATTCCCTCTGGATCCAGCAGATCGCTGATAACAATAGCCAGGCCGGTGCGTTTATGCCGGAAGGCATATTCCATCAAGGCCTTGCCGAATGCGGTTTCTCCTTGCGGGTGCATCCGTTCGAAATGGTGCAGGATGGTAAAGAGTTGATCCTTGCCCCGGACCAGAGGGAGGGCGTCCTGCAGGTGATCGGTAAAGGCGGTAATACCGACCCGATCGAGATTGGCCAGGGCAATATAGCCGAGGGCGGCCGCCACTTTCTTGGCATAGTCGATTTTGGGTGGGGTACCAAATCCCATCGACGCACTGGTATCCAGGAGCAGGTGGACAACCAGATCCTCTTCCGCGGTGAAGAGTTTCAGGAAAAGCTGGTCCAGCCGGCTGAAGATATTCCAGTCGATGTAGCGGAAATCGTCCCCCACATGGTAACGTCGGTAATCAGAAAATTCGAGGCTGGTCCCTCGTTTGACCGTATGGTGCTCTCCACGTGCACGTCCCCGATAGAATCGCTTGGAGACCAGCCGGAGCACCTCCAGTTTTTTCAGGAACTCGGAATCAAAGAGCACTCTTCCCATGGTTTATCCTACCGCCCTGTGCAGTCTCTCTTTCTATCTGGTCCCATTCCCCAGCCCCTTCCCCGGAGAGGCAGACCGGAACGGTTCTCCTTCTCGTTGCTCTATTTTATCATACAATCTCTCTGCTGACAGCGGTATTTTTCACTTGGGACATCTTTTCCCAGGAAAACAAAAATGTCTCAGTGACCCGTAAGCCGGAAAAGGCCCGCGGGGAGTAAAGCGGGCAACGCTCAACATCTCCATCCCCTCCTTTTTGGCATGGTATTTGCTCTTGTTTCATGTAGGGAATCATGACCGGTCAATGTTCTCAGGAAAATGAAGGATAGCGTTCAACCGAGCCGAGAGGAGATCAAGAGATGGGAATCAAAAAAATTCTGGTACCGATCGACTTCTCCGAATGCACCAAACCGACCATGGAGTATGCACTCCTCTTCCAGCAACGGTATGGAGCCAGGCTGGTCTTATTACATGTGCTCTCCAAGGCGTTCGAAGTTTACGCCACCGAGACCTCTCCAGCAGAGGGACTCTTCATGCACAGCGGTGATGTGCTTATCTATCGGGGAGCAGGTGGACAGGAGGTTCGCCGCGATTTCGGGATAGAGACGCAGTGGAAGTTGAAAGATCTCGTTCCGGTAAATCTCCACGATCAGGTGCAGACCGAAGTACGAGTCGGGGATCCCTCCATGGAGATCGTCCGGCTGGCCTATGAACTGGGGGTAGACATGATCATCATGGGGACCCACGGTCGCACCGGTCTCTCCCATCTGGTCATGGGCAGTGTTGCTGAGCGTGTGGTCCGTTACTCACCGGTGCCGGTCTTGACGGTACGTCCCGCCTCGCAGCCCTGTGTGTGATCTCTTCCCTTTCCCGGGCAGGATATGGTACGAGGGAAGGCATGATGATGCGACAGGTACCAGAGGAGAGGGCACCTCTCGACCAGGGGTCATCGATCCCGCCTGAACCGGCCTACCGTTCCCTGCTCCGCAGTGGGGAACTGGCCGACCGGGTGAGACAGGCGTACCGCCACCTGGAAGATTGCGACCTGTGTGCCCGTTATTGTCATGTCAACCGGCGGCAGACGGTACGGGGGGCGGTCTGTCGTACCGGAGAGCGGGCGGTGGTGCATAGCTTTGGTCCCCATCATGGCGAAGAGGACCCCCTGCGAGGCTGGCGGGGGTCTGGCACCATCTTCTTCTCCTGGTGTAACCTCCGTTGTGTCTTCTGTCAAAACTGGGATATCAGTTGGAAGGGACGAGGGGAGGAGGTCACTCCAGCCGAAATCGCCCAGATGATGCTCCAACTCCAGGAACACGGGTGTCACAATATCAACTTTGTCAGTCCCAGCCACGTAGTGGCCCAGATCCTGGAGGCGGTGTATCTGGCCGCCCAAGCGGGTCTCCAGATCCCCCTCGTCTACAACACCGGTGGGTACGACAGCCTCGAAGCTCTCGCCCTGCTGGATGGGGTCATTGATATCTACATGCCGGACATGAAGTACGGGGAGGCGAGTGTGGCCCGCAGGTACTCGGCGGTACGCGACTACCCCGCGGTCAATCGCAGAGCGGTCAAAGAGATGCACCGGCAGGTAGGGGATCTGGTCATCGATGCCCAGGGGATTGCCCGTCGTGGACTCCTGATCCGGCACCTGGTGCTGCCCGGAGGGCTGGCTGGAACCGAGGAGGTCTTGCGTTTCATCGCCGAAGAGATCTCCCCCAATACCTATGTCAACATCATGGCCCAGTACTATCCCTGTTTTCGTGCCTCCCGTTACCCTCCTCTGGATCGTCCCCTGACCCGCTCGGAATATCAAGAAGCCCTCCGCCTGGCAGAGAAATATGGTCTGCGACGCCTGGACCACCGATGGATCCGTTGACTTTCGTTTTTCCTTTTCTTACAATGTAGATGAAGGGAAGAGTAGAAGTGGATCCTGTTATCCCCGAGAGAGGAGAGAATCCCTTGTCCCCTCCTGACAAACAGGTAATCAGCCCAGCCATGGAAGACTACCTAAAGGCGATCTTTATGCTGCAGCGCTCCCTGGGGAAGGTCAATACAGCGGCGCTTGCTGAGCGGTTGCGCGTCTCTCCCGCTTCGGTCACGGGCATGTGTAAAAAACTGGCCGAACTAAAGCTGGTCGAGCATATGCCCTATCAAGGGGTAAAACTCACCCCGATGGGAGAGAAGATTGCCCTCGAGGTCATTCGCCATCACCGCCTTTTAGAGCTCTACCTGATGGAAGCCCTGGGATTCGGCTGGGACGAGGTTCATGAGGAAGCGGACCGCCTGGAGCATGTGATCTCTGAGGAGTTTGAAGAGAAGATCGATGAGGCCCTGGGTTATCCTACCATTGACCCGCATGGACATCCCATCCCTACCCGGGAAGGTATCCTGGAAGAGGGGATCGATACCCCTCTCCACACCATGGAGGTCGGGCAATCAGGGGTGGTGGTATGGGTCAAAGACGAAAAACCTGACATGCTGCGTTATCTGGCCAGTTTAGGCATCTTTCCCAATGTGCACATCACGGTAAAGGGCAAAGCCCCCTTCAACGGCCCTTTGCTCATTCAAGTCGGCACAGCCGAGCACAGTATCGGTTTAGAAGCAGCAGAGAGCGTGTACGTTATCCCTTCTTCCTGACCCCGGTTCTTTCTGTATAAGCACTCTCCGAAGAAGACAGCCTTCCCTGCCGAGGAGTTCACCACACCAGAAACGAGGAGGGTAGTGTTGCTTCGGTATCACACCAGAGGAGGAGACAAATGGAACAGTCGATCAGGGTGATCTGTTATGGTCTGGGTCCCATCGGGATGGGAGTGGCTCGTCACCTGTTAACAAAGCGCGGCTATACAATCGTTGGTGCCGTGGATATTGCCCCAGACAAAGTGGGCAAAGATCTGGGCCGGTTGCTCGACCTGGACCGAGAACTGGGGATTGTGGTGCGCAACGATCCTCCAGACCTCTTCGCTCAGGTCAAGGCGGATGTGGTCCTGCACACCACCGCTTCCTTCCTGCCCCGCGTCTATCCCCAACTGATCGAAATCCTCCAGGCCGGAATGCATGTCATCTCGACCACCGAGGAACTCGCCTTTCCCTCCCTCCAGCATCCTGATTTGGCCAGGGAACTGGATCAGATCGCCCGCCAGCAGGGGGTAACCCTTCTGGGCACCGGGGTCAATCCGGGCTTTGTGATGGACCGGCTCGTATTAACCCTCAGCGGCGTATGCCAGCATATCGATCATATCCGCGCCCTGCGGGTGGTGGATGCGGCCCAGCGTCGCCTTCCCCTCCAGCGGAAGATCGGAGCAGGCCTTACCCCAGAAGAGTTTCAGGCCAAAAGTCAACGGGAGAAAATAGGGCACATCGGGCTTATCGAATCGGTCGCCCTGATCGCCCATGGTCTGCAGTGGGAATTAAAGGACATCCAGGAGACGGTCACACCGGTCATCGCCGAACGGCATGTCCAGACCCCTTACCTCGAGGTTCCTCCCGGGGCGGTGGCCGGGATCAGACATACGGCCCGGGGTATTGTCGGGGGAGAAGCCAGGATCGAGCTGGAACTACAGATGTACGTGGGAGCCGAAGATCCCCGCGATGTCATAACGATCAGCGGGGTTCCTCCCCTGCAGATGACTCTAGCCGGGGGGATCATGGGAGATCAGGCCACGGTGGCCATCGTGGTCAACTCCATTCCGGTGGTGCTCAAGAGTCCCCCTGGTCTTCAGACCGTGATCGATCTTCCTGCGCCTCTACTCATACCCTGAAAGCCTCTCTCCGCTCATGGGGAGGGAAGGGGAGCTTTAACCAGAAACCAGCTCACTGGTGCGGATTTCTAAATGGGTGTAGTAGAGCCCCTCCTCAATCAAGAGGACACAAATCCGCTTCTCTTTGGTATAGACCTGGATGGTGCGCTTGGCAGAGAAATCGGCTACCAGGGTCCAACCACGGGTGGGCATGATACCCTTGTAGTAATCGGCCAGGGAGCGGGCCTCTACACGCCCCTTGTACAGGCCGATACCGGTCTTGAACTCCCCGGTCTGCACCTCGACCGCTTTGCTCTCATCCCTCTTTAACCCTGGTGCGATAGGGATATCCTGGAACTCAGACACTGCCAGGTCTGTCGTGGTTTCCCCCGGCTTGTTCCCCGCGGTCTGCGACGTGGCACAGCCTACCAGGAAGACCAGAAGACCTATGACCAGGAGTCGACCAACCTTTATCCTGCTCTTCTTTTGCTGGTGTAACGCACCGCGATATTGCATACCGCCTCCCCCTTCTCTCAACTTTTTAACCTGCCTTATCCTTACCGATCCACCGTTTCACCATAGCAGAGTCCCTCTCCTTCGTCAAGCAAAAATTCACTCGGGATCCCCCTCCTCCTGCCAGCCACAGGTTCCGATCAAGGGGACAAAAACGCAGCCGATCATGCGCTCCGTCTGGACCCCGTCTTCGGTTTTGCGGAGCCGGTACAGTACCTGCTCCTGCCGGCTCCCCACCGGGATCACCAGGCGTCCTCCCACCTTGAGCTGCTCGACCAGGGGGGCAGGGACCTCTGGCGCAGCGGCGGTAACGATGATCCCATCGTAAGGAGCCTGTTCCGGCCAGCCCTGGCTCCCATCCCCGACCCTGATCTCAATATTGGTATATCCCAGTTCCTGCAAGAGCGTCCTGGCCTGTTCGGCCAGCTCCGGGTAGCGTTCGATGGAGTAAACCTGCCCGGCGATCTGGGCCAGCACAGCCGCCTGGTACCCGGAGCCGGTACCGACCTCCAATACGGTTTCCCCTCCGCGCAGGCCCAGGGCCTGGGTCATGAAGGCCACGATGTACGGCTGGGAAATGGTCTGCCCTTTTTCGATGGGAAGCGCTCTATCCTGGTAAGCTTTGGCCCGATAGCGGAGGGGAACAAAGCGATGGCGAGGGACCTTGGAGATGGCCAGGAGGACTTGAGGATCTTCGATCCCTCGAGCGATCAACTGCTCCCGAATCATCTCTTTCCGGGCCCGGGTAAACTCTTCTTCGGAATAGGGAGGCATGGGCATCACCTCTGCTCCCTCTCCTCGCCCTCTCTTCTACTGGAAGGCGTAGTCAGGCGAGGATGCCGATTTGTGTTCGGTCTCCCCGGCATTTACTTTTCTCCAGAACGGGGTATACTATAGACGTTGCCCCATCCTGCAACCGAGAACCAGCAAAGGAGAGAAGAGATGGAGGAGAGAAGAGCCATCATCGTGACCATCGGCAATGAACTCCTTTCGGGAGAGGTCGAAAACACCAATGCCACCTGGTTAGCCAGAGAGCTCTATGCTCTTGGCGTCCTGGTGCATCAAATCCTGACCTTACCCGATGAGATCGCCGTCATCGTCCGCATGCTGCAGCCACTCAGGACCGAATACGACTACGTGCTCATCTCGGGCGGGGTCGGCCCCACCCCTGATGACGTGACCCGACCCGCTTTAGCCCGCCTTCTCGGGGTCCCCCTAGAACCGCATCCCGATGCCCTGGCTCTGCTGCAGGCGCGCTTTCAGGGATCGAGCAACGCCGCCGTGCTCGCCATGGCCGATCTGCCGCGTGGTGCACTGGTAAAGATCGATTCACACCTCCTCTTCCCCGGCTTTATCCTGGAAAATCTCTACGTCCTGCCCGGTGTACCACGCATCATGCAACGGATCTTTGCCCTGTTGCGGGATCGACTCCGTACCCGGCCTTTTTTGACCTGCTCCTTACACACCACGCAAAAGGAAACCGCCTTTGCTCATCTCCTAGTCGAGCTCAGCCGGCGTTTCCCCTCGGTACAGGTCGGCTCCTATCCGACCACCTCAGAGGGGGAGTATCAGGTACGAATCGTCTTGAAGTCCAAAGAGCCGCAGTCCCTTCAGCAGGCTAAAAGCTGGCTGGAAACCCGCATGCAGCCCTGAGGGGCTTTCACTCAGTGGCATTCCTTAGCGTTTGAGATAGCCAAACTTTCTGGCGTACCCGAGCAGTTCTCGTTGCAGGAGGCGCCGTCCGCGATGCAGGCGAGACATGACCGTGCCGATAGGACAGGACAGGATCTCGGCGATCTCTTTGTAGGAGAAGTCTTCCATGTCCGCCATGATAACGACCAGGCGAAACTCAGGAGGCAGGGCAGCGAGGGCGCGTTGCACATCATCACTGACCAGGAACTTCAACGCACTTTCATCGGTGTGGATATTCCGTTCCCAGTCACTATTCTCCTCGGTGTAGAGATTCTCTACCTGCTGGAAATCGACCATGGCCGGCTCTTTGCTCTTCTTGCGGTATTTATTGATATAGGTATTACGCAAGATTTTGAACAGCCAGGCCTTGCAGTTTGTCCCCCGTTCAAACTGATGGAAAAAACGGTAAGCTTTTAGATAGGTCTCCTGAACGAGATCCTCTGCCTCTTTCTCCTCGTGTGTCATGCTCAGGGCTGCCCGGTACAGCGCATCGAGATGCACCAAAGCCACCTGTTCAAATTCACGTCTACTCTGAGATCCCATCTCATCTTTCCTACGGCCATCAGGCCATATCTCTTTACTGCCGCTTCGCTAATGCGTAGGGATTCGTGGGCTACGCCTCTCGGCTGAACGGCCCGGGGCTACCTACTCGTCAACCACCTCTTTTACGCCGCTCACCGACTGAACAAGGGCTCTGGCCTCTGCCCGTACCGCTGCCGGTACCGCTCCCCGCAACTGCACCCTGCCTCTTTCCACCGTAACATCGAAGCGGAGATGTTTGGTCTGGGGATGAGAAGCCAAAACCCCTAAGATTTGATACCGCAAGGCGAGATCCTGCAAGATTTGCTGCGAGGCTTCTGTCGGGCGAAACTCCGGTCTTTGTGCCGCTTCGACGACAATATCAGCCGCCGACTCGATACTCAGCTTTCCCAGGTCGATGACCAGGTCGTAACGGAGAGGATCCCGCCAGTCGACGTTATAGAAGTAGCTCATCCGTCGGGTGCGTTCTTCGTCTACCTCCTGGATGCGCTTTATGGCTGTCTTGCGATCCATTCCCGGATGGCGCTCCTGGGCGTATTGTACCCGCAACTCCAGGGGGGCCACCAGACGGACCTTGAGCACGTGCGGCACCTCCCGCAAGAGCTCCTGCCCTGCATTACCGTGGTAGACCATGTCTCCCTGCAGGGCCTGTTCGAAGATGGCGGCCTGGATAAAGGTCAGGTAGATGCGCTTGCGCTCGGTCAGCATCTCCCAAAAAGTCGGGGATCTGTCGAATATGCGGCTCAACTCCGGTTCAGAGATACCGTATTTCTGGGCTGCCTCAACGATCACCTCACTGGAAACACACCGGTACCCGAGCTTTTCCGCCACCCTCTCGGCTAAGGCCTTCCCACCGCTCATAGAACCACGCGAAATCGTAATGATCCCCATCCTCTTTCTCCCTCTCTCTTCCCACCCTAGCAGATTCTCCGTTACCGGTCAACGGAAAGTTTTGCTCATCCGGTGCTTCCCGCGCCCTTCAGGGGGAGTGAATGAGCGCCATCACCTCTGCTCGCGTGGCCTCATTGGTCGAAAAAAGCCCGCGCATAGCCGACGTAACGACCTGGGTGCCCGGTTTACACACGCCCCGCATGGTCATGCAGGTATGTTCTGCCTGCATCACGACAGCGACCCCCTGCGGGTGTAAGGTCTCCATGATGATATTGGCGATCTGGTTGGTAAGTCGTTCCTGGACCTGAGGGCGTTTGGCGAGGATATCCACTACCCGGACCAGCTTGCTGATGCCAACGACATGGCCATTGGGAATGTAAGCGACATGCGCTGTACCGAAGAAGGGGAGGAGATGGTGTTCACACATGGAAAAGAAGGGGATATCCTTCACCAGGACCATCTCCTCGTGGTGTTCATCAAAGAGGGTGGTTAACTCCTTACGCGGGTCTTGATCCAGTCCCGAGAAGATCTCCCCATACATCCGGGCTACCCGGTAGCCCGTGTCACGAAGACCCTCACGCCCCGGGTCTTCCCCTACAGCCAGCAGAATCGTCTTCACCGCTTCGGCGATCTCATGCAGATTCACCACCCCACCTCTCTCTACTCTCACCAACTCCCTTCACCCACCCCGCTACCAACCGTCAGTTCCAGAACCCGGGACGAAAAAAGAGGGACTGGAGAACGGTCAGGAGAAATAGATATCCACGATTTCGTACTCGATCACCCCTTTGGGGGCCTGTACCTGGACCACATCACCCACTTCTTTTCCTAGCAGGGCTCGAGCCAGAGGGGACATGATGGAGATCTTCCCTTCCTGGAAGTTGGCTTCGTCTTCGCCGACCAACCGGTAGTGTTTCTCTTCTGTCGATCCCTCCTCTACGACCACGACCGTGGCTCCGAAGACGACCCGATCGCTCTCCAGCTTTGCCGTATCGATGATCTGAGCCCGGGCCAGCTTGTCCTCCAGGTGTCGAATCTTCGATTCAATAAAGCCTTGTTTCTCCTTGGCCGCGTGGTACTCTGCATTCTCGCTCAGATCACCATATTCACGCGCCTGACTCAACTCAGCGATAATCTGGGGCCGCACCACACGCTTTAAATGCTCCAGTTCCTTGCGAAGGGTCTCAAACCCCTCCCGCGTTATCGGTCGTTTCTCCATGCACTCCTCTCCTTGCTCCTCTATCCCTTCATTCCCGGAACAACAGGTCTGTAGTGCTCTTAATCCCTTGCTCCCTGGGAACCTTTCTCTACCGGAACGAATGATGTATTGTAAATTATATACCGGGAGGAGGCAACTCTGTCAAGAGGGAGGAGCAGTAACGCAGAGCCCAGGCAAAGCGGGAGCGGGGGGAAGGGGATTGACAGGGGAGGGGAAACTAGCTATAATGCTTCTGTTCGTTGTACCCTTTAGTTAAAAATCGTGTCGAAAGGAGGTATGAGGTGTACAGGCAAAGGATACTGTCCCTATGCCTAGTCGTAATCTTTGCCCTTGGGATACTGGCCCCGATGGTAGGAGAAGCGGCTGAGGGGAATGCAGAAGCGGGCAAAAAGATCTACCAGCAATTTTGCGCCAGTTGTCACGGTGCCAGTGGAAGAGGGGATGGCCCTGCCGCTGCCGCCCTGAATCCCAAACCGAGAAACTTCACCGACAAGGAGTTGATGTCCCAGAAGAGCGATGAGCGACTCTTCAATGTGATCAAAAAGGGTGGGGCCGCCAACGGTCTTTCCCCGGTGATGCCCCCATGGGGAGCGAGCCTGAAAGACAGCCAGATCTGGGATCTCATCGCCTATATCCGGACCCTGGCGCAATAGATGAGCACGAGAGGAGAGGGGAGACGTCTCTCCTCCCTCAACAATACAACTTCTGTCCGGGAGGAGAAAAGGGAGCAGGGCATGTCTGCAGAGAACGATATCATGGGGAAACTGGTCTCTCTCTGTAAACGCCGGGGATTCATCTTCCCATCGAGCGAAATCTACGGAGGGATCAATGCCTGCTGGGATTACGGTCCCCTGGGAGTAGAGCTGAAGAACAATCTCAAGCAATACTGGTGGACGACCATGACCCAGCTCCATGAAAACATCGAGGGCCTGGATGCCAGTATCCTCATGCACCCCAAGGTCTGGGAAGCCTCTGGCCATGTAGAAGGTTTCACCGATCCCCTGGTCGATTGCAAAGTGTGCAAGCAGCGGTTCCGGGCCGATCAGGTCGAGGGAACCCGCTGTCCAGAGTGTGGGGGAGAGTTGACCGAACCCCGGCAATTTAACCTCATGTTCAAGACCTATATGGGGCCGGTGGAAGAGGAAGCGGCCATCGTTTACCTTCGCCCGGAAACCGCTCAGGGGATCTATGTCAACTTCCGGAACGTTCTCACCGTCTCCCGCCAGAAGATCCCCTTCGGTATTGCCCAAATCGGGAAAGCGTTCCGGAACGAAATCTCCCCTGGGAATTTCATCTTCCGCTCCCGCGAATTCGAACAGATGGAGATGCAGTTTTTCGTCAAGCCGGGCACCGATGAGGAATGGCTTGAGCACTGGAAAAACGAACGCCTGGCCTGGTACCTCTCCCTGGGCATCCGCAAGGATCATCTCCGGATTCATGAGCACACGCCGGACGAGCTGGCCCACTATGCCAAGAAGGCCTTCGATATCGAGTACCTCTTCCCCTTTGGCTGGCGGGAACTGGAAGGGATTCACAACCGGACCGATTTTGACCTCTCCCGCCATATCCAGTACAGCGGAAAGGATCTCTCCTATTTTGACGAGGAGACGCGAGAGCGCTATGTCCCGTACATCATCGAAACCTCGGCCGGTGTTGACCGCACCGTACTCACCTGTCTGCTCGATGCCTACACCGAAGAAGCCGAACGCGTCGTCCTCCGTCTGGCCCCCCGTATCGCCCCTATTAAAGCGGGGATTTTCCCCCTGGTGAAACGGGACGGCATGCCAGAGATTGCCCGGAAGATTGTGGAGCAACTCCGCCCCCACTTCCGCGTCTTTTACGATGAATCGGGAGCGATCGGCCGGCGGTATCGCCGGCAGGACGAAATCGGGACCCCCTTTGGCATCACCGTCGATTCCGAAACACTGCAGAACGAGACGGTAACGGTGCGGGCACGCGATTCCATGGAGCAGATCCGGGTGAAAATCGACGATCTGGTTCCCACCCTCCAGAAAGCCCTCACCACACCTCCTCCGGTCACCTTTGCTCCCTAGGGGCCTCTTCTCGATAGAGCCCTCTCTGGGCGATGTAAGCGGCGACCCGGGGAGGCACCCATTCT
>RFHZ01000464.1 GCA_003696125.1 Nitrospinota bacterium | reverse complement strand
GCCATACCGACCAGAGCAAGGATCAGGAACCATCTCCCATCGATCCGTACCCGGGATAGAGCGGCTGTTCCGGCTGCGGTACCGACACAGAGAAAAGGAAGGAGAAAACGGACATTCGCCTGTAACCAGCCTGGATTCCGGTAAAATGGCAGAATCAGGTAGGTGTAAAGAAAGAGACCGGCTGCCAATAATATGACGAAGCGCACCATCCCCTCTTCCCGTCTCCCTTGACGAAAAAGGGTCATACCACTTCCCAGCAGGTAGACAAAACCGCTGAGGATCAAGGGAACGAGGAGTCCTGCTTTCCAGCCGATCGCCATACGGGAAGGACCTGCTCCCGGAATGCCGATCCACGCCTCCCATAACCATCCCAGGCGCCACATCTCACCAAAGCTGGCCCAGAGACTGGACCCTTCCCAGGGAAAAGGGGAGTGGGTGATGGCCGGGAGAGAGCCGACCGGTACAGGATAGAAGGGATTCCCGGTCACCCAGGCATTCATCCCATACCAGACGCTACCGGTAAGCAGGGCTGAACAGAGAAACGTTACCCAGGTCTTCACCGCCGGCAGCCATCCCAAACCGCGAAACAGGACGAATATCCCGACTCCTATCCCCAAAAAGGCGGCACAGGGGAGGGCAGAGAATTTGGTACCAACTGCCAGCCCGGTGGCCAGACCGGCCAGGAGCGATACCTGCCTGATCTGATTCGGTTCAACGACGATCAGTCGTGTCGTGAAAAGGAGGGCGGTGAGGAGGGTAACATCGAGCATCGGTTCGACATACGCCGTTGCTCCCCAGCTCAACAGGGCCGGTGTGGTGACGATGAGCAAGCCTGCTCCCCAGGCTGCAGCCCTGGTTCCCCCGACCTGACGACAGAGAGCCGCGGTCGCAACGGCAGTCAGGGCGATCAGGGGAAGGTTAAGCACTTCAGCCAGCAGATCGTTGCGCAGGACGAGCATAAAGAGGGTGATAATTAGCTCGTTGTTGGCCGGATAGAAGGAGAGGTGGTGGTAAGGATAGGCTCCACCAAGCGGGTGGATGATTCTCCCCTCCTGTATCCAGCGTGCCGCTTTGAAGAGATGATAAGTCAGGGAATCCCAATCGACCGGTACCACCAGCAGGGTGCGTACCAGAAAGGGAAAGGCCAGGACACCGGCCATCGTAACCCCGATTCCAAACAGTCGTATATTCTCAGATGGAACGGTTTCTCTGAAGGGATAGGGTTGTTTCTTTCTTCCCATCCACCAGCAGCCCAGACAGAGAGAGGTTGTGGTCAGGAAGAGAGGGAGGGGATAGAGAAGCCTGAGGAGACCAAGGCCTGTCCCCAGTCCGACACTCATGGCCAGAAACATGATGGTTACCATCAAGAAGTGTTCAGCCTGCGATCTCTGGAAAGAAAAGAGCCGGACAGCATGCCATGCGGCTACCAGCAGCATGACAATGACTCCTATCTGTCCGACATAGGCGAGAGCGAGTGTCAACGAGATGTCCATGGTCTGCTCCTTATCCCCACCACTCCGATCCCCAGCAGGGTAAGCCCACTGATGAGGGCTCCGGCTTTTACCG
>RFHZ01000463.1 GCA_003696125.1 Nitrospinota bacterium | reverse complement strand
CAACAGGATAAGGCATTAGCAGAGTTGTTGCGTGATGGGGTGGCCGCACTCGATGCCGTGTACTCGGTGCAATGGCTGGAATTGAGTGACGGCTACAAACTGAAAGCCTTGCATCATCTCGAAGGCACATCCTTTTTCCAAACGGTTCGGAGTTTCATGGTGGGATCTGCCGGCCTTTATAATCAACCTTTAGTCTGGCGCTATTTTGGCTACGAAGGTCCTGCCTGGGAATTCGGAGGCTATCTTGATCGCGGTTTTGACGATATAGCCTGGGTGCCAACGGAATAGGGGAGGGCACGGAGATGGCCAAGTACGCTCTCAAAGATGACAGTGTAGTGGTCGTTATCGGTTCCGGTGCCGGCGGGGGGACACTTGCCAACGAGCTCTGTCAACACGGGGCCAAGGTTGTCCTGCTCGAGGCAGGAAAGCGCATCGAACCAGAGGATTTCGTCAACGACGAGTGGGAGATGTTCCATCGCACGGCCTGGCTTGATAAGCGGACGACGTCTGGTTCCTGGCGTATTGCTAAAGATTTTCCCGGCCTACCAGCCTGGCTGGTCAAGGCGGTGGGAGGAACTACCCTCCACTGGGCAGGTGCGTCTTTACGGTTTAAGGAGTATGAGTTCAAAGTCCGGAGTGTGTACGGGGAAATTGCCGGCACAAGTTTACTCGACTGGCCTATCAGTCTGGCGGACTTAGAACCGTACTACGAGCGAGCCGAGGCCAAGATGGGGGTGACAGGAACCCACGGTATCCCGCAATTACCGGCCAATAACAGCTATAAGGTCTTTGCGGCTGGAGCCAAACGTATCGGGTATCAGAAGGTGCACACCGGTCGGATGGCTATCAATCCCCAGCCGTACGACGGTCGCCCTGGCTGTATCCAGTGTGGCTTCTGTTTCCAGGGATGCAAGGTGACGGCAAAATGGTCTACCCTGTATACCGAGATCCCCAAAGCCGAGGCAACCGGTAGACTCGATTTGCGCCCAGAGAGCCATGCCCTGCAGATTCTCCACAACGCCAAAGGCCGGGTCTCTGGAGTCCTCTACGCCGATAAAGAGGGAAAGCAGGTGGAGCAGAAAGCCCGGGTGGTTTGCGTGGCAGCCAACTCGATCGAGAGTCCCCGCCTGCTTCTAAACTCTGCTTCCAATCTGTTCCCGGATGGGTTGGCCAATTCCTCTGGGCAGGTGGGACGAAACTATATGCGTCATATGACCGGTTCAGTCTACGCCATATTTGATAAGCCGGTCAACATGTACCGGGGGGTCACCATGGCCGGCATCATCGAAGATGAAGCCCGCAACGATCCGGCGCGTGGTTTTGTAGGGGGGTATCACATGGAGACCATATCGCTGGGTCTCCCCTTTATGGCCGCCTTTCTCAATCCTGGGGCGTGGGGCAGAGACTTCTCTGCTCTGCTGGAACAGTACGACCATATGGCAGGCATGTGGCTGGTGGGTGAGGATATGCCCCAGGAAACAAACCGGATAACCCTGCATCCCACCGAGAAAGATCAATTCGGTCTGCCCGTACCCAATGTGCATTTTGACGATCATCCCAACGACATCGCGATGCGCAACCATGCCTACAAACAGGGGTCTGCTGTGTACCAGGCGATAGGAGCCCTTCGGACCATAGAAACCCCCCCTTACCCCTCCACCCACAATCTCGGGACCAATCGGATGAGTGAGAAGCCTCGGGATGGCGTGGTTAACAAATGGGGGCAGACACATGATATCCCCAATTTGTTTATCTCCGATGGGAGTCAATTCACGACAGGAGGAGCCCCCAATCCGACTCTAACCATTGTGGCCCTTGCCATCCGGCAGGCCGAATACATCATTGAGCAGATGCGTAAAGGAGAAATCTAACCCCGCATCCCGGTTTGCCTCCTATCCAGGTGAATGCTTACCATTCAACCCCCATGTGCCTCCCTCACAAGGGAGGCACGTCTCTCCATAATCTCCTGCGTAAAACCCCTCAAAGGTGAGCCATAGCGACTTCAGGGAAGTCGAAAAGGGTTTGCAGAGGCTTTGCCCTGGCAATATCTCCTTGGCTTATGGTATATTGAAGAAAACGGTAAACAGCAGGAAGGAAAACGAGGGAAAATGTATGCCTGTAACCAGCAATCGCAAGCACTTCTGGTACTTCCTCCTCTCTCTGGGAGGTGTCATGGGTATCGGGTTTTTCATCGCCTTTCTCTACGCGGCTCCGGCCATGCCCTTAAACGAAGAACATACCACATCTCTGAACACAGATACCTGTGTGAGCTGCCACCTGGTAGGTGACGAGGCGACACCGGCGATGCCCCATCGTCCTTTTCCCGGCTGTAGAATATGCCATGGAGAGTGAGGAGTAGCTATCCTTATGGAGAGTAGAGAAGATGCCGTGCATCGGATGTTTGAAAAGCTGGCTCCGCGCTACGATCTCTATAACCGCTGTGTCAGCCTGTACCTGGATGAGTACTGGCGACGCAAAGCGGTGGCGTCTATCGCTGCCGGGAAAAGGGTATTAGACATCGCCACCGGCACCGGGGAGATGATCTTTAAGCTCCTGCAGCGTAAAGGGTGGTGGGGGGAGGCGGTGGGACTCGATATCTCCCAGAAAATGGTGCAAATCGCCCAACAGAAGCTGCAACACTTTCCCCTACAACCCCGTCAACAGGTCCGGTTTATTCAGGGAAAAACCCGCTCCCTCCCCTTTGCCTCTAACAGCTTCGACTACGTGATGAGCGCCTTTGCCATGCGCAACGTGATCGATCACCTGGATCTGGCGCTCAGCGAGATGCGACGCATCCTCGTTCCCGGAGGGAACCTGATCATCCTGGAGATCAACAAACCGCTCTCCTCTCCCCTCCGCCAGCTCTACTTCCTCTACATGAAGACCATGTTTCTGCTGCACGGATGGCTTTTATATAAGGAGAAGACCCCTTTTGTCTATCTCAAGGATTCGGTGACCCACTTCTTCGAGCCAGAGGAATTCAACCAGAAGATCCAGCAGGCAGGGTTCACCGATGTCCAGGCCCTTCCCCTCACCCTGGGATTTGTCTGGCTGCATAGGGCCCGCAAAGATTCCAGGGAATAAATAAGCCCGATAGAGATTTAATAGACATTGGAAGGAGGAGAGTCAGCAGGGAGGCCATACTCAAGAGCAGAAAAGATGAAGGAGAGAGAGGGAAGAGGAGTGAGCAAAAGTCGCTATAGACAAAGGCCTTATCCTCAGGTCTGGAAGAGGATATTTACCGGTTTTCTCTTCTCTCTTCTCTGGGGATACTTCTGTCCGGCTCTGGCCGGGGAGACGATCCGGTATGCCCTCCTTCCCCAAGAGAGCCGGATAACCTTTCAGGCACAGTCTACCCTGGGCATCTTTTCTGGGACCACCGGACAGATCAAGGGAGAAATCATCGCTCCCCTGCACTGGGAGGAGGAGACCTTCCCGGCCGTTCAGGCCACGGTGCGGGTCGATCCGGCCACCCTGGATACCGGGATAAGCCTCCGTAACCGGGATATGTGGAAGCTGCTGGAGGTGGAACGGTACCCCCAGATCGTGTACCGGCTACAAACCGTCAAACAGCGGACCCGTGATCCTGCTACCGGCCGACTCGTTTATGATACGGTCGGCACTTTACAGATCCATGGTGTTACCAGAAGCATCTACACGGTGGTAGAAGTGATTCGGCAGGGAGAAACCATCCGTATCAGCGGAGAGAAAAGGTTACGCATGAGCGGCTATGGCATCACTCCCCCTACCCGCTTCTTGCTGCTCCGTGTCCGGGACACGGTGACCGTGCAGTTCCAGATAGTTGGACGTCAGATAGCCGGAGACTGACCCTTTCAGCTCAACCACCGCTTGCGACGTCGATAGTGTTTCACCTCCCGATAGCTCTTCTTGCCCACCTCGGTCAGGCCGAGATAGAATTCCCGCACATCTTCGTTGTTCCGCAGGGTCTCCGCATCCCCATCCAGGACGACACGTCCGTTCTCCATGACATAGCCATAGCGGGCGTATTGGAGGGCAAGGGCAGCGTTCTGCTCGGCCAGCAGGATGGCCACCCCGGTTTCTCGATTGAGTCGCTCGATGATGGAGAAGATCTCTCGCACCAAAAGGGGGGCCAGGCCCATGGAAGGTTCGTCGAGTAACATCAGGCGGGGACGCGCCATCAGGGCGCGTCCGATCACGGTCATCTGCTGTTCTCCACCCGAAATATATCCCGCCTTGGCGTGGCGGAGCTCTTGCAGGCGGGGAAAGTAGTGATAGACCCGCTCCAGATCCTGCATGATCTCGGCACGTCCGTCTCTGCGGGTATAGGCCCCGGTGAGGAGGTTCTCCTCCACGGTCAGGTGTTCGAAGCAGCGGCGTCCTTCCATCACCTGGATGATCCCCTCTTCCACCACCTGCGCGGCATCGATCCCATCGATCCGCTTTCCCCGGAAATCGATGGTCCCCTTGGTCACCTCACCCCGTTCCGCCCGCAGCAGATTGGAGATCGCCTTGAGCGTCGTGCTCTTCCCGGCCCCGTTGGCCCCGAGGAGGGCCACAATTCCCCCCTCGGGTACCTCCAGAGAGACCCCTTTGAGGACCAGGATCACATGCTCGTAGATCACCTCGATGTTATTGACCCGGAGCAGGGGTGTGGACGGGCGTTCGGCAGACATTATTCCTCACACTTCCGGGGGGTAATCCCCTTCTCTTTGGCGTATTTAGCCGCCGATTCCTTGATCATCTTCCAGACCAGGTCCCGGTACGGCTCGATCCAGTCGCTCACCCGGACCCATTTGCTGCCGTCCCACTGCTGGACCAGGACCTTCCCCCCACCCTCATGATCGGCACAGGAGGTCTTCAGCGGGGCCATCAACCCCTCGGCACCGATCTCTTTGAGACGCTCTGCGGTGATGTTGAGATGCTCCAAGGCCCACTGCATCTCCTCCCCGCTGATCGGTCGCACCCCGAATTTCTTCTGGGCAGTGAGGATGGCCTCTGTGGTCACGATACCGTGAATGATCCCCCGGTTATAGTAGACCGATCCTACCCGTGAGTAGGAGATGTTCCCCTTCATCTTCCCATAGACCAGTTCGGTGATCTCCTGGATGACCGGGAAATCTCTCCCTACCCCGTGGAAGTTGGTGGCCAGATACCCTTTGGCCGCCGGACCGGCCGGCATGACATCCTCCTCTGAACCGCACCACCAGACCCCCAGGATCTTTTCCCGGGGAAAGCCCAAACGGGCCGCTTCTTTGAGCGGAACGGTGCAGGAGACTCCCCAGTTCCGGTTGATGACCCAATCGGGCCGGTAGCGCCGGGCAATATCCAGCCAGATCGACTTCTGATCGATGCCGGGCCAGGGGACCGGAAAATGTTTCACCTGGAAACCAAACCGCTTGGCCATGGCGTTCAGGATGGGAATGGTCTCCCGGCCATAGGGGTGGTCCAGGTGAAGATTGGCGATCTTCAACCCCTTCAGTTTGTCCTCGCCCCCTTCTCGCATCGCGATGTAGCGAATCTTGGCCGTGTTCTGGCTCCAGTAGTTGGTGATAAGGGGAAAGACATAGGGGAAGACCGTACCGTCGGTGGCATCGGTGCGCCCGTACCCTAAGGAGATGATCGGGATTTTATCCCTGGTTGCCCGCTCGATCAGGGCATAAGTGATACCGGTACTAAAGGGGTGCACCACGGTAGCTCCCCTGGCCCCCTTGTTCTTCAGTCGCTCATAGCATTCCACACCTCGCGCCGTTTGATAGCCGGTTTCACACTCCTCCCACACCAGCTTGATACCGTTTAACCCCCCCTTTTCATTCACCAGCGCCATATAGTCTTCAAATCCCCCTGCCAGACCACTCCCTCCAGCGGCAAACGGACCGGTACGGTAGATGAGCATCGGGATAAACTGCTCCTTCTCTTCTTCTGCCGCCTCGGTCAACCCGATCAGAAAGCCTGCGGTGAGGAGCAGTATCACGACCCATGACCACTGCCATCTGTACAGATATCGCATCGTGCACCCTCCCTTCTTGTGGTTTGCTCCTACCTGGAGCCTCGAGCAATAGCCTGTCCTGGGCTCGAGACCCTCTCTCATACCATCCCCATCCTGTTCCGGTTTTCCAACCGTTTTAGTAGGGAAATGGCCATAACCGCAATTTACTCTTTATGGTGAGCCATAGCCGTGCCAGACCATACGGCTCCACAATGAGAAAGAAGATGATCAGCCCTCCAAAGATCATCAGCTCGAGATTAGATAAGAGGTCTGAGAGGACCACCTGGGCAAAGAGACTCACCGTGCGATTGATGAAAATGGGTAAGAGAACGATGAAGGCGGCACCGAGGAAAGAACCGAGAATGCTCCCCAGGCCCCCGATGATGATCATTCCCAGCAGGCGAAAAGAGAAGAAGAGATCGAACTCGGTAACTTCCACAGACCGGAGGTGGGCAAAGGCCAGCAGTGCTCCTGCCACCCCGGCATAGAAGGAACTGATGGCAAAGGCGAGCAGTTTGTTCCGGAAGAGGTTGATCCCGATGATCTCTGCGGCCACATCCCGGTCTCGAATGGCCATCCAGGACCGGCCGATTTCGCTTCGCACCAGGTTCTTGGCGAACAGGGTGAGGAGAATCACGATGCTCAGGCACAGGAGGTAGCGCTCCACCGGCGCATCGATCTGCCAGTTCAGGATCACCATCGGCGGGGTATCGATGGCCCCCAGCACATTTTCTCCACTGATCCAGGAGACATGACTGATCACCCACTCGATGGTAAACTGGGCTGCCAGGGTGGCCACGGCCAGATAGAAGCCTTTAATCCGCAGCGAGGGGAGCCCAAAGATGACTCCGACGACGGCTGCGATCAGTCCACCCCCCAGAAAACTGAGGAGCAAAGGGGGATGGAGTCGTACCGCCAGGTTGAAGGCGCTGTATGCCCCTACGGCCATGAAGGCGGCATGCCCGATGGAGAGCTGTCCACAGTACCCGGTGAGGAGGTTGAGTCCCAGTGCAGCCAGGGAGTAAATCAGGAAAGGGATCAAGATACTGGTCAACCAGTAGTCGTTTGCCACCAAAGGAACCACGATAAACGCGATCAGGATGATACCGATGACCCCCCACCGATCCTGGGCAATAGGAAAGATGGCCATGTCGTCGGCATAGGTGGTTTTAAACTGGCCACATTCCCGGTAGAACATGTCTATACCCTCTCGATGATCTCATTGCCGAACAGGCCATAAGGACGGAAGGCCAGGAAGATCATGGCCAGGAGATAGGGGAAGAAGTTTTCGATTCCCCCTCCCACATAGGGACCGAGGAAGACCTCGGCCAGCTTCTCTCCTGCCCCGATGATCAGTCCCCCGACGATGGCACCGGTGATGCTGTCTAATCCACCCAGGATGATGACCGGCAACGCCTTGAGCACGATCAGGGAGAGGCTGTACTGGACACCGAGACGCGTGCCCCAGAGGATGCCGGCGACCAGGGCCACCAGCCCGGCAATCCCCCAGGTAATACCCCAGATGGTGCGCAAGGGGATTCCTACCGAGAGGGCGGCTTCGTGGTCATCAGAGACCGCTCGCAGGGCGCGACCGATGCGGGTCTTTTGGAAAAACCAGACCAGGGCAATGACCAGGAGCGCAGCGATACCGGCGGCAAACAATTCGAACTGGCTGACGAAAATCCCTTTGATCTCAAAGGGGACGTCCGGCACCCCGATGTCGAGCCCATGGACCTGGGAACCCCAGATCCCCTGGGCCAGTCCCTCCAGGAAAAAGGCCAACCCGATCGTGGCCATAAACAGGGTGATGGGGGGTTGGGCCACCAGAGGACGGAGCACGATCCGCTCGATGGCTATCGCCAGCCCGATCATCATCACCAGGGTAATCAAGAAAGCCCCCCAGAGCGGTATCCCCTGTTCCAGGAAACTGACGAAGCCAAGTGCGGCAAAGAGCACCATGGCTCCCTGGGCAAAGTTAAAGATGCTGGAGGCTTTAAAGATTAAGACAAATCCGAGACCGACCAGGGCGTACATCACCCCGGCCAGCAGCCCGCTGATCGTCACCTCGATGGCAAAAAGGAAGGTTTCATACCCGCTCATCGCCTCTTCCCCTTCTCCCTCTCCCCGCTCCTGCTCTATTCTGTTCCCAGATAGGCTCTGATCACGGCCGGATTGCTGCGGATCTCTTCCGGTGATCCCTCGGCGATCTTCCGGCCGTAATCGAGGACCACGATGCGGTCTGAGATGTCCATGACCACCCCCATGTCATGCTCGATCAGGACGATGGTATATCCCAGCTCTTCATTCGCATCCAGGATAAAGCGAGACATATCCTCTTTCTCTTCCAGGTTCATGCCGGCCATCGGTTCATCGAGGAGGAGCAGCTTCGGTTCGGCCACCAGGGCCCGTCCCAGCTCCACCCTCTTCTGGAGTCCATAGGGGAGAGCGCCGACCGGTACCCGGCGGATGTGCTGGATCTCGAGGAAATCGATGACCCATTCCACCTTCTCCCGGTTTTTCACCTCCTCTTTCTGCCCCCATCCCCAGTAGAGTCCCTGCAGGAGGAAATTGGTACGCATGTAGAGATTACGTCCCACCATGAGGTTATCCAGGACCGTCATCCCTTTGAAGAGGCCGACATTCTGGAAGGTGCGGGCGATCCCCAGGGCAGCGACCTGGTGAGGGCGGAGTCGGGTCCTCTCCTTCCCTTCAAAGAAGATCCGTCCCTGTTGCGGATGGTACACGCCGTTGATGACGTTGAGCATGGAGGTCTTCCCCGCCCCGTTTGGACCGATGATGGCGAAGATCTCCCCTTCATTCACCGAGAAACTCACCCCTTGCAGGGCGTTCAGCGCTCCAAAGGTGAGGGTAACCTCTTCGACACGGAGTAACGGTTCTCCCATCCCTCTCCCCCCTGTGCAAACCCTCTCGCTTGCCTCATTCCTCCACGGCCCGGATGCGCAGATCCGCTTTGATGGTGCCGGTCCGGCCATCTTCATAGGTGACTGTGGCCTCTACCGCCACCGAATCGACATCCCCGTACAGGGCGTCGATCAACGTGGCATACTTCTGGGCAATAAAACGCCGGCGGACCTTGCGGGTTCGGGTGATCTCTTCATCATCCGGATCCAGCTCTTTATGCAGGATCAGGTACTTCTTGATCCGGGCGCCCCGCAGTTGTGCATCCTCGCTCAGGCTCTGGTTCACGCGGAGAATTTCTTTATAGATCAGGTCGTAGACCTCCGGTTTCTGCGCCAGGTCGGTGTAGCTGGTGTAGGCCAGACCCCTCCGTTCCGCCCAGTTGCCTACCGCTTCCAGATCGATATTGATCAGCACCGCCACGTACGGCTTCCCCTGGCCTACAGCCACCGCTTCCTTGATGTAAGGTGAGAACTTGAGTTTATTCTCGATATACTTAGGAGCAAAGATGGTTCCATCCGCCAGCCTGCTCACATCCTTGGCCCGGTCGATGATCTTCAGGTGTCCGTCCTGGTCGATGAAACCGGCATCTCCGGAATGAACCCACCCGTTCTCCAGCACTTCCCGGGTGGCTTCCGGGTTCTTATAATACCCCTGGAAGACGCCGGGGCTGGTGTACAGTACCTCTCCCTGCTCGGAAATACGGATCTTCACGCCGGGAATCGGCACTCCTGCCGTGTCGGACTTGATGTCTCCATCTTTCTGGATACAGATCAGGGCACTGGCTTCGGTCATCCCATAGAGCTGTTTGAGATTGACCCCGAGGGAGCGATAGAAGTCAAAGACCTCTGGACCGATTGCCTCTCCTGCCGTATAGGCGATCCGGATCCTGCGCAGTCCCAGGTTATCTTTGAGCGGTTCATAGATCAGAAACCGTCCCAGTTGAGACAGGAGACGGTCTCCAAGAGGGATAGGCTGTCGATGCTGCTTACACTTCTCCACCCGGTGGGCAACGTCCAGGAAGAAGTCGAAGAGTTTCTGCTTGATCCAGGCCGCATCGGCCATGCGAATCCGGACATTGGTCAGGATGTTCTCCCAGATACGAGGCGGGGCAAAGAAGTAGGTCGGCCCGATCTCCTTCATGTCTTGCAGGACCGTGGCCGGGCTTTCCGGGCAATTGACCGTAAAACCGGCCACCATCGATTGGGCCAGGGAGAAGATATGATCCCCGATCCAGGCCAGGGGAAGGTAGGCCATCACCTCCTCTGTAGAGCGCAGTCCCTCGCTGACGATCCCGTTATAGGCGGTGACAATCACGTTGCGATGGGAGAGCATCACCCCCTTGGGAACACCGGTGGTCCCGGAAGTGTAACAGATGATGGCAATATCCTCCGGTTTGCCCTGGGCAATCTCCTGCTGGAAGTAGTCTGGATGCCTGGCGGCAAAGCTTCTCCCCAGTTCCTGCACCCGGGTAAAACTCAGGAGGAACGGCTGGGTATAATGGCGCATCCCACGCGGGTCGTCATAGATGATATATTCGAGGTGGGGACAGTGCTCTTTGATCTGCAGCAGTTTGTCAACCTGCTCCTGGTCCTCGGCAATGGCAAATCTCGCTTCCGCGTGGCCGACAATATAGCGTAGCTCCTTTTCGATGGCATCCTGGTAGAGGGGAACAGGGATCCCCCCCAGGCACTGGGAGGCCACGATACCCCAGTAGAGCTGGGGACGGTTATCTCCAATGATGGCCGTCTTGTCCCCCCGCTGGAAACCCAGAGCGGCCAGGCCTAAAGCCAGGTCTCTCACCTGGGTCAGATAATCTCGCCAGGTATACGACTGCCAGATGCCAAAATCCTTCTCCCGGATGGCGGTCTTATGGCCAAAGCGTTCGGCATTGATCACCAGGAGGCGGGGAAAGGTCAACTCCTCGATCTTCTCTAGCTCTCTCAACCGATCCATGGGTTCATCACTGCTCATGACGGAAATCTTTAGCGTTCCCTCTGTCCTGCGCGGCAAGATTTTCCCCCTCTTATAGAGGAAGATGAGCATTTTGTCAAGCCTCTTTTTTTCTTCTTCTCTATTTGACCTGGTACCCTTTCCGACTCTATAATATCGCTAGGGTTTCCCTTCTGGCCCGGTATCCGTTCTAAGAGGTGGTTTTTGCTGGAAACCTGTTCCCCAGGGAGGAGGGGTAGATGCAGGGAAAGGCCATACTCGCTTTCATGCTCTTTTCCCTCACCGGTCTGGGCATGGCATTGGCCCAGACCGGGGGGGAGGATACCGTTTCCGGACCGGTGATCTGGGTCTGGTTTCACAAGGGGGGCATCCTCATGTACCCCATCCTCCTCTGCTCCCTGCTCGGGGTCGCCATCACCCTGGAACGCTTCTTTGCCCTGCAGCGACACAAGATCATTCCCCCGCCTTTTCTGCGAGACCTCCGTGCTCACTGGGAGCGAGGAGAAATTGACGCTGTCCTGCGACTCTGCCGGCAATACGAGACCCCGCTGACCCGTATCCTGGAGGCCGGGTTTCGCCGTAGCGACCTGGGGGTTCTGGAAGTGGAGCGGGCCATCGAAGCGGCCGGTCAGCATGAAGTCTCCCTCCTTACCGCCAATCTCCGCATGCTGGGAGCGATCGGAGGGATCTCCCCCATGCTCGGGCTCCTGGGTACGGTGACCGGGATGATCAAAGCCTTTGACGTCATTGCGCAAAGCGGTACCGGCAATCCGAGCCTGGTCGCCAGTGGCATTGCCGAAGCGCTCATCACCACGGCGGCCGGCCTGATCGTCGGTATCCCCTCCCTGGCCGCCTATCACTTCTTCCGGGGACGGGTGGATCGACTGGTCTATGAAATGGAGGAGATCGCCACCGAGCTGCTGGCAGGCTTACCAGCCATACGGCCGGCAGAGGGAAGAAGCACGGTCATGAGTTCAGAGAAGGAATCTCCCCCTACAGAGGAGGCCCCGGATGCGTTTCCAGAGGATGGATGAAGAGGATTATCGTCCCGAACTGACCCCACTCGTCGATGTGGTGTTCCAGCTCATCATCTTCTTCATGGTTTCCACCGTCTTCATCGACTTCACCCGGCAGATAAAGATCTCGCCGCCTGAGGCACCAGGGGGGAAGGTGCAACCACAGATCACCTATACGATCGAACTCACCGCAGACGGCCAGCTCTTCTGGCAGGGGAAACAGCTCTCCCTGGATGAGCTGAAAAGGCAACTCCAGGCAACCACCGGTAAACGCTCGGTACTCATCCGTGCCGACAGGAGCCTCCCGTATGGACAGGTGGTTCAGGTCATGGGAGTTTGCCAGCAGGCCGGTATCACGGACATCGGGGTAGCCATCAAGTGAAACGGTTGTGGCAACGTTGGACACTCCTGTTCTGTCTGCAACTCGGGCTCTGGTTCGCCGCTCTCCTCTTCTCCCTGTCTGTAGGGGCAGCAGAGATTCCGTTCCCCGAGACCATGCAGATCCTCTTGAGTCCCATAGTCCCCTTTAAGCCGACCTGGTCTCCGACCAGTGCCGTGATCCTTCTCCAGGTGCGCCTTCCCCGCGTGATCCTCGCTTCTCTGGTCGGATGCGCACTGGCCGTGGCCGGAGTCGTCTTCCAGGCCATCCTGCGTAACCCCCTTGCCGAGCCCTATATTCTCGGGGTTTCCGGCGGGGCAGCGGTCGGAACCATCCTGGCCTTGATGCTCGGGTTAAACCGACTGGTGTTCGGGATCAGTCCCCTTCCCCTGGCAGCAACCTTAGGAGCGACCCTTACCATCTTCCTCGTCTATCGCATCGCTCTACAGGAAGGGTATCTCTTTCCCCATACCCTCTTATTAGCCGGCGTGATCGTCAGCTCCTTTCTGACCGCCCTGATCATGCTCTTAACCTCGATCGCCAGCTCTGAGCAGGCCAAAGGGATCATCTTCTGGCTGATGGGGGATCTGGGATCGGCAGCATACCGCCTGCTCGGTTTTGCCGCCCCTTACCTCTTCTGCGGTATCCTCCTCCTCTACCTCCAGGCCGGTCGGCTTAACATCCTGACCCTGGGCGAGGAGACGGCTCTTCAGCTCGGGATAGAGGTGGAGCGGATGAAGTTCTTCTTTTT
>RFHZ01000462.1 GCA_003696125.1 Nitrospinota bacterium | reverse complement strand
CGAAAACCTCATGGGAGATGGGGGGTCTTCGCTCTCTCCTTTCCGCTTGGTAAAGCCTGCGATGCAGATGTTCCCAAACAGGGACTAAGTCTCTCGTGATCATTGAAGAGTCCTTGTATGTTGATGTTGGGAGAACCTCCATATTCTCTCGAAAGCAAGGTTAACCAGATGGCGACCGCCCTTTCTCTGGGGAGGGGCAGGAGAAAGGAGAAAGAGTAAGCATGGTTGAGTTGGAACATCATCCTTGTTTCCCACCCATACCAGGGGTCTTCTCGACTCATCACGCTCCTCTACCCACACCAAGGCGATGGGAGGTTGCAACCGGATGTCCAGCCCTTGAGGGGCGGAAAATAGGAGTTGATTCTCCCTGGTAAAGGGGGTAAAATGAGAGTGAAAGCTCTCCAGTTCCATAGAATAGAACCTTTGCGGGACTAGAGCAAGAGGAGATGGTTGCCCGGTGATGGGAGGGCAATGAGCGATCTCGTCATAGAGGCTCTTTGGAAGGAGAGGATCAGCGCGATGAGAGAGATGAGTCGGCAGATCCCCAAAGATCACCCCATCCGAAAGGTCTTTCATACCCTGACCGATATCAGTTGCGATCAGGTGGGGGTAAAAGACCGGGATATCATCGGCTATATCTCTGATCTCTTAGTCGAATTTGTGCATATCGATAACCTCTACAAGCTCCGCAATGCCCAGGGGAAACGACTGGAGTACATCATCGATATGCTCATGGAGATCGAGCAACGAGGTCCGCTGGGAGAGCGCGAAGCACGCAAGCATATTGGGGATTATTCTCTCTTCATTGTGGGACTCTTTCCGGAAAGCCTGCAGCGACGACGTCGAGCTCTGAGCCCTCGCTATTACATCGACCAGGGGAAGGAAGCCTATCTGATCGTGGCGGAAATCGAGGGGTATGGGCCCACAGCAGCGCTGTTTCGCAAGCTATCAGACCGCTTTGAGGATTGTGTGTGGGCGCTAAATCTGGAACGAGAGTATCTCCGCGATCCTTTTTATCAGTACCTGTTGCGGCAGTTCGCCTGAGGAGCAAAGGAGAAAGCGGGCAGCAGAGCTGGCTAGGGAAGCGTAAGCAAAGGAGCCATGACCATGCGCAAGAAGATTGTGGAGCGATACAGCCAGGCACTGGCAACCTCCCGGCAGTTGTACGAGCGGGCACAGAAGGTCTTTCCCAGCGGGGTGACCCACGATGGGAGGTATCTGCGTCCCTTCCCCCCCTACATCGTCCGCGCCAAGGGAGCGCACAAGTGGGACGTGGACGGACGGGAGTACGTCGATTACTGGGTGGGCCACGGCTCTCTGCTCCTCGGCCATAACCGCCCGGAGGTGGAAGCAGCGGTGCAGGAGCAACTCTCCCGCGGCACCCATTACGGGGCTTCTCATGAACGAGAGGTGGAGTGGGGGGAGATGGTGGTGCAACTGATCCCCTCTGCCGAGCGGGTGAAATTTACCAGCTCTGGTACAGAAGCCACCCTGATGGCGATTCGCCTGGCAAGGGCCTATACCGGAAAGCGCAAGATCGTGAAGTTCGAAGGCCACTTCCACGGGTGGCATGACCAGGTGGTGGAGGGAGTGATGCCTCCTTATGAGGTGCCGGTCTCTCCTGGCCTCCTCCCCGAGGTGGTGAACAGCACCCTCCTCTGCCCTCCTAACGACAGCCGGACGCTTCGTCGTATCCTGGAGGAGGATCCGGATGTGGCCTGTGTCATCATTGAACCGACCGGTGCCTCTTTTGGTACCATTCCGACCAAAGGGGAATTCCTCCGCGAACTCCGCCAGATAACGAGCGAACACCAGGTGGTGCTCATCTTCGATGAGGTGATCACCGGCTTCCGCTGCTCTCCGGGAGGAGCCCAGGGATACTACCAGGTGCTCCCCGACCTGACCACCCTGGCCAAGATCCTGGCCGGGGGCTTACCAGGAGGGGCCGTAGCCGGGAAACGGGAGATCATGGAGCTGTTGGAATTCAAAGAGGATAGGGAGTGGAACCGGTACCGCAAGATGGCTCATCCCGGGACCTACAACGCCAATCCCCTCTCCGCAACGGCTGGCGTCACCACGCTGCGTATCATCGCGCCGGGAGAAGAGAACAAGCAGGCAGATAAAATTGCACAACATCTGCGGGAAGAGTTGAACAGGGTCATTGCGAAGCATGACCTCCCCTGGAGGGTGTACGGCGATTTCTCCGGCTTCCATTTCCTCTTTCATTACGAAGAGGCAGGATCTACTCCCTTTGATCCGGAGAACTTCCACTACGACTACCGCAAACTGAAGGGGGGAGTCGATCCCCAGTTTTTCCATGCCTTCCGCTGTGCCATGCTCCTCAACGGGGTCGATATTCCCAATACCCCTATGACCTCCTCCGCACATACGCTTGCCGATGTCGATCGCACCGCCACCGCGTTCGACCAGGCCATTACGCTGCTGAAGGAGGACGGGTGGATTGAAGGGTAATTCCCCACTCTTCCCCTCCTGCTAAGGGATACGGGACAAGAATTTCCCTCTGCTGCTCCGGCTGGCCCCTGGTCACCAGAGCCGTGCATCCGGGGCCCCTGAGTCTCAGCGACCCACTCCCGGCAGAGGATTTGACCAAGAGGGGTATGGTTTTCCACCTGGCATTCATACCTTCTAGAAGGGATTGATCGAGATGCGTCAGTCGGACCGGAAGATAGCTGAAGGAATCCTGTTCACCGACCAGTACCAGCTCACCATGGCCCAGCT
>RFHZ01000461.1 GCA_003696125.1 Nitrospinota bacterium | reverse complement strand
CACTCCGGCCTGTACCGCTGCTCCCAGGGCAACCACCTCGTCCGGGTTGACCCCTTTGTGAGGATCTTTTTCAAAGAGCTTCTTCACCACCTCTTGCACCTTCGGTACCCGCGTGGAGCCACCGACCAGCACCACTTCGTGGATATCGCTCGGTCGCAGATGGGCATCCTGGAGCGCTTGATGACAGGGCCCTATACTTCTATCTATCAGGTCACTGATCATCTGCTCGAAGCGGGCCCGGGTCAGGCGCATATTTAGATGCTTGGGACCAGAAGCATCGGCGGTGATGAAGGGGAGATTGATCTCGGTCTCCAGGGTGGAAGAGAGTTCGATTTTGGCCTTTTCTGCCGCCTCTTTCAAGCGCTGGAGGGCCATCTTGTCTTTACTGAGATCGATCCCCTGGTCCTTTTTGAACTCGGCCACCAGCCAGTCGATGATCCGCTGGTCGAAATTATCCCCTCCCAGGTGGGTATCCCCATTGGTCGATTTGACTTCGACTACATTGTCGCCCACTTCCAGAATGGAGATGTCAAAGGTTCCTCCTCCAAAGTCGTAGACGGCAATGACCTCGTCTTTTTTCTTATCGAGACCATAGGCCAGGGAGGCGGCGGTCGGCTCGTTGATAATGCGCTTGACATCGAGACCAGCGATCCGGCCTGCGTCTTTGGTCGCCTGCCGCTGGGCGTCATTAAAGTAGGCGGGAACGGTGATGACCGCCTCGGTGACCTTTTCCCCCAGGTAATCTTCCGCCGCTTTTTTCAGTTTCCGCAGGATCATGGCCGAGATCTCTTCCGGGGAATATTCCTTTCCCTGGGCCGGGATAAAGACTCGTGCCTCTCCTTTGGGACCGCGGACGACTTTATAGGGGACCATCTTGATCTCGTCCTGCACCTCGTCATAGCGGCGGCCCATGAATCGCTTAATGGAAAAGACCGTATTTTCAGGATTGGTGATCGCCTGCCGCTTGGCGACCTGCCCAACCAGAATTTCTCCATCCTTGGTAAAGGCGACGACAGAAGGAGTGAGACGGCTCCCCTCCTCGTTGATGATGACTTTCGGTTCTCCTCCTTCCATCACGGCAACAACAGAATTGGTTGTTCCGAGATCAATACCGATGACTTTGCCCATGCACTTTACCTCCTTTGCGAATAAAGATTAGGACACTCCTCTCCGCGCCCTTTGTTTTTCGCCGGTATTCTTCCCAGAGTATAATATCTGAGTCTGCTTTTGTCAAGTTTATTTTAGCTCCAGAATACTCCGGCCCAAAACCCTGCCCTGCGCCAGTTCCTCAACCGCTTCGTTGATCTGCTCCAGAGAGTAACGCCGGGTCACCAGGGCCTCTAACGGCAATTTCCCCTCCTGAAACCAGCGGATATACAGAGGAAAATCCCTCTCCGGCCTGGTAGAGCCTCCCCACGAGCCGCGATAGATTTTCTGGCCGCGGACCAGGGTTTTCAAATCCAGGGAAACCGGCTGCTGGGGAATCCCGACCAGAATAGACATGCCCCCATCGCCAAAGCCGAGAATGCCCGGACGAGTCACCTGGAGAATCTGCACCTGGGTCTGCGGTGCGCCGATGGCATCGAAGGCATAGTCTACCCCCCCTCCGGTCAATTGCTGGATCTCACTGACCACATCGGTGGTCGCGGCATTCAGCCCATGGGTGGCTCCAAAACGTTGCGCAAAGGCGAGTTTCTCCTCAGAGAGATCGACGGCAATGATCGGATGCGCCCCCACATTGGCCGCGGCCTGCACGGCAGAGAGGCCGACCCCTCCCACCCCAAAGATCGCTACCGACTCTCCGGGACGCACCCTGGCTGTATTCAGCACCGCTCCTGCTCCGGTTAAGACCGCACACCCGATGATGGCGGTCACATCGGTGGCCACGTCACGGGGAATCGCGACGACAAAGCGCGCATCGACCAGGGTATGCCGGGCCCAGGTAAAGATGGGGGATCGTTCAAAGAGAAAGGCTTTCCCCCGCCAGCGTACCGCAGGTGGAGTGGCCGGAGGCATCCCTGGCCTGGCATCCCGTGGCACCCAGGTCACGAT
>RFHZ01000460.1 GCA_003696125.1 Nitrospinota bacterium | reverse complement strand
TGTGGGAGGAGATGTACAACGGGGTGCGTGCCCACTATGCGTTGAGCCGGGGACGGGGTTTCCCGGTGTTGGGACGCCGCGGCCTGACCATCTCGGCCATCAGCGGCATCGACATGGCCCTGTGGGATATCCTGGGAAAGTCGCTGGGGGTACCGGTCTACCAGTTGCTGGGCGGAAAGTGCCGGGATGCCCTTCCCGCCTACGCCAGCGGGGGATGGGCCGATGCCCGGGAGATCGGGGCCCAGTTGCAGAGCTATATCGACCGGGGAGGCTTCCGGGCGGTAAAGATGCGTGTCGGGGTGATGGATGGGGATGTGAACACCTCGGTGGCCCGGGTACGGGCGGCCCGGGAAGCGCTGGGACCGGACATCGGGATCATGGTCGATGCCCACGGCACCTTCAGCGTGCGCGAAGCACAGCGCTTTGCCCGCAAGGTGGCCGACTGCGACCTGACCTGGTTCGAGGAACCGGTCAATGCCGACGACAAGGCCGGCCAGGCTGCAGTGCGGGCCAGCACCGATATCCCGATCGCCAGTGGAGAGAGCGAATTCACCCGCTTCGACTTCCGGGATCTGATCATGCTGGGCGCGGTCGATATCCTGCAACCCGACCTGGCCATCATGGGAGGGATCACCGAAGGGATGCGCATCGCCGCCATGGCCAGCGCCTTTCAACTCACCGTCGCCCCCCATCTCTGGGGCTCCGCCCTCCTCTTTGCCGCCGGATTACAGCTCGCCGCCGCCGTGCCCAACTGCACCATCCTGGAATACTCGCTCGGCTTTAACCCGCTCCTGCACGAACTGGGCATCGAACCACCCCTGGTACAGGATGGATACATCACCATCCCGGACCGACCCGGCCTCGGCGTGACCATCAACCAGGAGTTTGTGGAACGCTACCGGGTCGCCTGACCCCCTCATCCCCCTTTACAGCCAGGAACCAACCTCAAGAGGGCGTATCCGCAGCGGTAGGGGGTGGGGCAGAGAGCACGGCAACGATGCCCAGGAGGGGAAGGATCATGAGGGCGACCACCCCCTGGGCATAGCCGCCGAAGAAGTCGTAAGCAATGGCCAGAGGGAGGGAACCGAGCGCCGTTCCCCCGATAAAGACGGCCGTGCTGATCCCCTGAATACTCCCCAGGTGCCTGCGCCCATAATAGTTGGCCCAGATCACCGAATGAGTGGTCGAGGTGACGGCAGTAGTGACACCGGTCAGGGCACCGTACAGAATGGCGACAAGCGGGGTATAAGACTGGAGGAGCGCACCCATGGCGGCAATGAGGACCCCTAAACCACCGGCCAGGACGTAACGGGCCGGTACCCGGTCCAGCACGAATCCGATGCTGAAGGTGACCACGGCATGGACAATGGCACGCACGCTGAAGACGCTGGCGGCAAAGTGCGGGCTGAATCCCCGTTCCACCAAAAAGGCGATCTGGTACAGGGTCAGGGCGGTAACCACGGTAGGAGAGACCATCGCCGTATAGAGGAGGAGCCAGAAGGTGCGGGTGCGGAGCGCCTGCCGGGCCGTCCAGTTCAACTCGACCACCCGCGGTTTTTCCGCCTGTACCGAGGCCTGCGCCTTGTCTGCCTCCTCATCCCCATCCGGATGCAATCCCATCACCTCCGGTCGATTCCGGATCAGGAAAGTGGCTGGCAGGAGTAACAACCCCCAGATCACCAATCCCAGTCCCCTCCAGGCCCCTCTCCACCCGTATGTATCGATGAACATCTGGCTCAGGGGAGGGAAGACCGCGCTGTTTCCGGCCATGCCCAGGTTGGCAATGCTCATGGCCACTCCCCGCCGGCGGACAAACCACTGCGCTACCAGGGTGGTACAGGCCAGGCTCAACGCACCGATGGCCAGCATGCGGATGGCGGCAAAGCCGAAGAAGAGATCGAGTAAGGAGTCGGCCAGAGAGAGCCAGAAACAGGCTATTCCCAGCAAAAGGGCAGCGAGGATGATCACCACCTGCGAGCCGAAACGGTCGATACAGTACCCGATAAAGAGGGGGGCAAAGGCGGCAACCACCGTGCCGAGCGCATACATACTGGAAACGGCGGTGCGGGAGAGGTGGAGCTCACCGAGGATAGGAGTCAAGAAAACGGAAACCGAGTATGTCTGGGCCGGTCCGGTGGTAAAGATCCCCAGCGTGGCCACCGCCAAGACGACCCACCCGTAGAAGAAGGGGAGACGATGAAACCAGTGCGGTTCAGTCGATGTAGGATTCAGGGTATTGCGCATACTCTGCTCCTTCTCATAAGCCTCGAAAGAGGTCATAACGCCAGGCAGCCCGCTCCAGGATGGCGTCCAGATCTTCTTCCAGGAGGTACCGCTCGGTGATAAGCTCCTCTGCCGCCTTTCTCACCTCCTCCAGGTAGAGCACCACCGAAGGATAGCGTTCTACGATGGAAGGC
>RFHZ01000459.1 GCA_003696125.1 Nitrospinota bacterium | reverse complement strand
GGGTAAACAGCGAGAAGATACAGAGAACGCAGAAGAGGGGATATCTGGTCATAATACACCTCCTTGGGGTGGAGTAAAGGCTATGCGGCGCCTGTCCCTGTGCAGACAGGACACGCCGGTCGTATAACCGTATATCCCCTGGGGATCAGGTGTGACTCAGCAGAATAGAACCGCTCAGCACAGAGGGTTCAACTCGAGGCAGGAAAGGAGGGAGGGATGATATAGGAAGCTTTGTCTCCCCCTTTCCGGCCAGTAACCGACAGATGAGGGTGCAGCACCTGCACCTCACTCCTCGTCGCGGAGTCTCACCGTCACCGCAGGGGGAGACAAACCATGATGCGCTCAGCAGGGTAAATCATCAGAGCCATTTCCTTCCTGAAGACCGTTTCTGAGAGGTTTCCAAGACTAGAAGCATTATAGCCGACCCTGGACAGGATGTCAATGAGCTGGCTAAGCCCTTTTCCCTCTTCCGCGTGGAAACACCTCACTCCGTTGGCGTCTGATCTCCACCTCCACGTAATCGAACGGTCCGGGCAGGGGAGCATGCGGTTTCCGGACCCGGACGAGGAGAGTAGGGATGGGAAATCGCTGCAGGAGATCGTGTGCGATACGCTCGGCCAGCGCTTCGATCAGGTAAAAGGACTCCTTCTCAACGATCCGTTTGACTAGGCGATAGACTTCACCGTAGTGGATGGTCTGGTGTAGATCGTCACTGGTGCCGGCTGCCCGGAGGTCGGTAAAGATTTCGATATCAACGGCAAAGGGTTGCCCTAACCTCCTCTCTTCCGGATGGACTCCATGCCGGCCATAGAAGCGCATGTTCTGGAGTCGAATCCTGTCCTGGTAGTCCATACTCACCTCCTTTACTCTGCGTTGTCTCCCTCTAAGGAGCTGTGAATGACTGTTTTGACACTTTTTATCCCCAGAACTCGACCCTGTCTAGAGGTATTACGGCGGTAAAACGGGTTTTCTTCGGTATCGCATGGCCACAGGAGGCCTCAAAGTGCACAAGTATCAGGAGGGCACTTTGAGGGGACATCTGGGAGAGAAAAGGGAAAAAAAAGGGATACCTGGCCCGAAGAAGGCCGAATGCCTGGACAGAACATGGAGAGAAGAGGAGAGGAACATGATGGTTCTCTGTGTTCCTCTCCTCTAAGCAGGGTCAGGTAGAGGATTTCCCGAGAGCGGCAAGCATATCTTCGATGCGGGTAAACTTGAGTCGTGGTCGGCCAATGGCTTTACCCTTCTCGATTTCCAGGGCATCGAGCCGTAACCAGTCGGCAAAGGAGAAGTAGAGAGGTTGACGCTCCTGGATCAGCTTCTCTGCTGTGCTCGCTTCTGGATAAGTCGGCTGCAGGACTGCTCCTCGCTGCAGGTCTTCTACCATGCACTGTACCGTTTCCAGGGCATCCGGTTTGTTCGTGCCAATCACCCCGGTCGGTCCCCGCTTGATCCAGCCGGCACAGTACTCTCCTACCACCGGCTGGGAGGTTTCTGCATCGATCACCCTCCCCTTCTGGTTCAGGATGACCCCCCACTGCTCGTGGAAGGGAACCCCGGGGAGAGATACGCCCCGATACCCAACGGAACGAAAAACCAGTCCCACCGGGAGTTCCTCGAACTGATCTGTGTGCCTGGGACGCAGGGTGCCGCCTTCAGTCTCGTAAAGCACGTTTCGCACCAGACGCATCGAGACCACCTGTCCTTCTGCATTCCCATAGAGCTCGACCGGAGAGACCAGAAAGCGGATGGTCAGCTTGCGGGATTTGCCGGTAGGTTTCCGTTGGGCATATTCCTGTAAGATCTCTACCTTCCTGCGAATAGCCCGGTCCTGGCTCTTTTCGAGCGAGGCCTTGCTTAGGGGATCCAGTTCCGCTTCTTCCGGGAGCACCAGGACATCCGCATCGGCCAACTCCCCCAGTTCTTTGATCTCCGGGGTAGTAAAGGCGGCCTGCGCCGGGCCCCGTCGTCCCAGCATATACACCTCTTTCACCCGACTCTGCCGCAAAGCCTCCAGGGCATAATCGGCGATATCGGTCTTGACGAGTTCATCTGGGGTCCGACACAGGATGCGAGCCACATCGACGGCCACATTCCCGATGCCGACAACGGCAACCCGTTCCTGGGAGAGATCGAACTGGAGATCCCGATAGTCCGGGTGGCCGTTATACCAGGCAACGAATTCTGTTGCCGGATGGCTCCGCTGTAAATCCTCTCCCGGAATCCCCATGCGCCGATCGGTCTGAGCTCCTGTCGTAAAGACGATCTGATGGTAGTACTCCTTCAGATCCTGCAGGGTGAGGTGCTTCCCAAACTCCACATACCCGTAGAAGCGGAAACGGGGATGCCTGGCGATCTTCTCAAAGGTCGCCGTTACCGACTTGATCTTTTGATGATCAGGGGCGACCCCGAATCGCACCAGACCATAAGGAGTGGGAAGACGCTCAAACATGTCGATCTCTACCACCAGATCCTTCTGGTTAAAGAGATGCTCTGCCACGTAAAATCCACTGGGACCTGAGCCGATAATTGCTACGCGTAATGGTTGGGCACTTGTACCTATTTGCGTCATCTACGCTACTCCTTTACCTCTGTTACCCCTGGACAAATCCTCGACTTTTGCAACCTCCTCTAAACACTGCTCTCTAAAATCTGCGTTTGCAGAGTATCAACCTCACCCCGATACTTATCCCGTTGCGCTTTGACCACATCTCCGATCGAGACAATCCCGACCAGCCTTCCCTGATCGATCACCGGCAGGTGCCGTATCCGTTTCTCGGTCATGGTATGGGCCACCGACTCCAGATCATCCTCTGGAGACCCGGTGATCACCGGGCTGGTCATAATCGCATGAACCGGTTGGGAGAACAGGGCTTCGTCTTGAGCTGCAGCACGGATAATATCTCGCTCCGAGATGATCCCGGCTATCTGACCGGTCCGATCTATGACCACGAGCGCTCCAATATTATGACTGACCAGTAGATTGAGCGCTTCGCGAATCGACTGCTCTGGGTGAATGGTTATCACCTGCGTGCCCTTAGTCGTCAATACATTTTGAATCTTCATGCGGTGGCTCCTCTTTTCTGTCAGGCTCGATAGAGGGGCTCGTTTCCCCTCTACTCACCCTGTGCCACCCCTTTACCGCAGCAAAGCCCAGGTCCGCAGATCCTCTACGATGGGCTACAGATAATATAAGGAAGTTCGGGAAGGGCGTCAAGCCCACGACACCCGAGGCGGCTATTTCCCCTACCAGCCAGCCCTCTTTCCCCCGGGGATGCACTTCTGTTTGCCGGGCTTGTCAAGGAAAGGCAAGGATTTTTCACTTGTTCCTCCCTTAGGTCTATGCTAAAATAAAAAACTCGATTTTTCTGAGAAAAGCCAGGAAAAACTACTAGAGGAAGGTATCGGTGATGTCTCCTGCGGCAGAGACCCAATCTCGTCGGGCGCTGACCGTGACCCTGCCCTGTACACGGTGTCAGACCCCTATTACCCATGATTTATCAAAAGCGGAACTCTGCTGTCCGCAATGTGGGCAGCAAATCGGGTTACACCTCTCAGAGAAGCTGCAAAGAGAGGGGATTGTGGAGAGCTGTGTCGTCTGCCAGTGTCCCCAGGTCTATGAGCGGAGTGATCTGCATCCTCGTTTCGGCATGATGGTGGCGGCCCTGGCCTGTGTGATCAGCTTTATCCTCTTTGCCCTTGATCAGGTCATCCTCGCCTTTGCTGTCCTGGTCGTGGCCACCCTTTTCGACTGGTTGCTGTACCGATGGCTGGGAAAGGTGGTGTGCTGCTATCGTTGCGAGGCCGAGTACCGGAACTATAATCGCCAGGGGCGCTATCCAGGATTCGATCTGGCACTAAAAGAGCGGTATGCTCCGCTCACGACCGGGACAACAGAGGATCCGGTACAGGGGTGGAGGCAGTACTAGCATGGTTGCCGATCCTTCTCCCGGGAATCTCCGAACTCAAGAGACAGCGGCTTCTCCGGAAGCGTATGGAATGGTTATTGCCCGCATGGTGCATACCGAGTGGCTGCAGCTCAATGGCCTGAAGAGAGGGGAGTTTATTAACTTCCCGCCTGAAGAACTTGATCCTCTCTACCGCTACGTGCAGGAACAAGGGCTTTCCTTTGGTATCCATCTCCCCCTCTTTCAGCCCTCCTGGTTGACGGAAAAGGGACTCTACCTGGCCCTGATCGATCACAGTCCAGAACGGCGAGAGCTCTTCTTCCGCCTGGTGGAAGAAAACCTGCAGTGGGGCAAACGTTGGGGAGCAGACTATCTGCTGGTCCACCTGCAGCGGGTCATGC
>RFHZ01000458.1 GCA_003696125.1 Nitrospinota bacterium | reverse complement strand
CTGCGCCCCTACTCAGTCCTCATCACTCAGTCCTCATTACTCATTACTCGTTACTCGTTACTCATTACTCGTTACTCTGCTGCACCACTCGCCGCAGCAGGTCGATACGGCTCACTACCCCTACCAGCTTTCCCTGGCGCACCACCAGTACCCGTTTCACTTTCGGCTCTACCAGGTACCCCATGACATCGGCGATCGGCGTCTCCTCCTCTACCGTCACCGGATTTAAGACCATCAGTTCTCCAGCGGTCTGTGCCTTCGCCTTCTCCATCCGCTCCCGCAGATCTCCCAGCAGATGATGGAGGAGCGGGAGTTTTACCACGAGACGCCGTACCCGGTCGAGGGTCAGGTCCTGGAGCTTCATCACCAGATCCTCCTCCAGCACCAGCCCCAGTACCCGCTGTTCTTCGTCTACCACCGGCAGGCTCCGGAAGTGATGGGTGGCAAAGAGGCTGACCAGTTCTCCGACCGATGTCTCCGGCCGTACCGTAACCGGATTGGGAGTCATGATCAGGCGCACCGGGGTGCTCGGAGCGAGGGTTGGCGGCAGGGTCAGCGAAGCCTGAGGAGGCCTGGAAGGGGTGGATCTGGCCGCATATTTGATCACCTGGACCTCCTGGCGGACAATCAACCCCTCCTGCACCATCTGTTCCAGGCGGGGCAAGACGGCACTGATCCGTTCCGGGCGATCGATCACGGTGATGACGACCGGCAGGTCTGAAGAGAGGGTAAGGATACCAGTGGTATGCACGAGCGAATGCGCTCCAAAGCCCATCATGCCCCGTACCACCGTGGCTCCGGCCAATCGCTCCTTGTGTAGAAACTCGACGATGGCGGTGGCCAGGTTCTTTCCTTCCCACCGATCCGACTCACCGATGTAGATGGTGAGTTGCGAGTACCGTTCTCCTGCAGGCACGCCCTGCCCCCTCTCCTTAAAGCAATCGGGCCAATATCATGCCCAGATAGACGGCAATCAGGCCATAAAACATATTACCAGCAATGTTGAGTCCTGCCAAGGCCATGTTCCCCCGCTCTAACAGGGCAAAGGTCTCAAAGCCAAAGGTGCTGAAGGTCGTATACCCCCCGGCAAAGCCCACGGTCAACAGCAGACGGAGATGCGGGCCGAAGGCGCCTTTCTCTCCGACCAGGGTACCGACAAAACCGAGGACAAAACAGCCGCTGACATTGATCAGCATGGTGCCGTACGGGAACTCTACTCCCCACTGTTTGCCTGCCCATAATCCTACCAGAAATCGAAGCACACTGCCAGCCGCCCCACCCACCATCACTGCCACAAGCTGTGAGAGTGCGATCATCCGAATCCCTCTGTTCCTCCCTTCAGGCTTTCCCGCATCTGTTTTCGATTCGTAGTCGTGCCTCCGTTAGGGATATAGACAAAAAAAACCCCTATCTGAGGTTCTCCTCACATAGTGGTCATCAACTGGTACTCGTCCCAGTAATTTCAGGTGAACCCCATCACCTTTATCTCGCTTATAATCTAGCGAAGTTCGCGGCCACTGTCAATCAAAACCTCAGGCCCTCTTTCCATTGCTTTCCTATCCCGGTTTCGGTAATATAAAAACTGCGTGGACGCTTCATGGGTATCGGCGCTTACAAGATACATGCGAGCGAGAGGATAGCGCCTTTGTGCTCTTGCCCCCGGTCTATCCGGTATCCCTGGCGATGACCGCGCTCAGGGTTGCGGTTATCAACAGGAGCCAGAGGAGAGGGGAGAGCAGGAGAATGGATACTGGTGGTTAAGGAGGTCGTGATGTCGCGAGTGACAGGAGGGCCCAATCTGTACGGGTATGAGATCGGGATCTTAACCTTGGAAACCCGGTTTCCCCGGATACCGGGAGATATCGGCAATGCCTGCTCCTTTCCCTTTCCGGTCCGCTATTATGTGGTAAAAGGCGCTTCGCCAGAACGGGTGGTCAAGGAAGGAGACCCGGCCCTGCTCCAGCCCTTTATCGAGGGAGCCCGATTCCTGGAACGGGAAGGGGTAAAGGCGATCACCACGAGCTGTGGTTTCCTGGCCCTCTTCCAGCGGGAGATGGCGGCTGCGGTCAGTATCCCGGTCTTTACCTCCACCCTCCTGCTGGTCCCCCTGGTCCACCGGATGCTCCGGCCAGACCAGCAGGTCGGCATCCTCACGGTGTACGCCCCCTCCCTGTCTCGCCGACATCTGGAAGCGGTGGGGGCGGCAGACACCCCGGTCGTGATCGTGGGAGCCGAACAGGGAAAAGAGTTCAGCCGGGTCCTGCTCGAAAACGAGCCTACCCTGGATGTGGAGCAGGCCAGGCAGGATCTCCTGCAAGCCGCGCAACACCTGGTGCATACCCATCCTCGTGTCGGGGCCATCGTCCTTGAATGCACCAACATGCCGCCCTATGCACGGCAGATCCAGCAGGCGGTCGGGCTACCGGTCTTCGATATCCTGAGCCTGACCACCATGGTCTACCAGGCGGTGCATCAGTGTAGCTATGAGGAGTAAACCGATCCGGATTGGCCGGGCATAAGGCTATGAGCAGGGGGAACATCTTGTTACAGGTGGAAGACCTCTCTACCTATTTCCATACCGCAGAGGGGGTAGTCAAGGCGGTAGATGGGGTCTCCTTTTCTTTGGAAGCAGGAGAGATGACCGGGCTCGTCGGGGAATCGGGGTGTGGGAAGACCGCTACCGCACTCTCCATCATGCGTCTCATCGAGTCTCCGGGTCGGATCGAAGGGGGAAAGGTCCTCTTTAAAGGAGAAGACCTTCTGGCCAAGTCTCCTGCCGAGATGCGGCATATCCGCGGCAAAGAGATCGCCATGATCTGGCAAGACCCTTTTGCCGCGCTGAACCCGGTCCAGACCGTGGGGGAGCAGATTGCCGAGGTGGTGAAGGCACACGAACCTGTCCAGGTCGACGGCTGGCTCCCCTGGCAGCGGAGACGGCGAAACACGGCACTCTGGCAGCGGGTCTACCAGGTCATGGAAGCGGTCCACATCCCCAATCCACCGGTGGTTGCCACCGCCTATCCCCATCAGCTCAGCGGTGGACTGCTGCAACGGGTCTTGATCGCCATGGCTTTGATCGGTGAGCCTACCCTCTTGATTGCCGATGAACCGACCACGGCGGTCGACGCCACCATCCAGGTGCAAATCCTCCAGTTCCTCAAGCAACTGCAGGCAGAGAGGCGGATGACCATCCTTTTGATCACGCATAACCTCGGCATCGTGGCCAGGCTCTGCCGACGCGTCCTGGTCATGTACGCCGGGAAGATCGTGGAAGACGCGGATGTCTACTCCTTCTTTCGCCAGCCGCTCCACCCCTACAGCCGTGGCCTGTTGCAGTCCATTCCGCGACGGGAAACGAAACGGGGAACCCTACCTACCATTCCGGGTTCCGTGCCTAACCTGATTCATGTCCCAGCCGGTTGCGCCTTTCATCCCCGCTGTCCCGAAGCTTTCGCTCCCTGTACAGCAGAGGAACCGAAGACCTACGCAGTAGGAGAAGGACATCTGGTCAAATGCCACCTCTTTGCCTGAATGCACGTAGAGGTTTTTTGTTATGATCGGGAACGCGGGTAACGGCGAGCAGAGGATGAGAGAAGGGTCGATAGGGCATAACCGTATTCTGGTGGAAACCCGCAACCTGCAAAAGCGCTTTCCGGTCAAGAGCGGCTTTTGGGGACGGGTTGCCGGGATCGGGAAACGGGAGCTGGTTGCCATCCGGGGAATCACCTTACAGATTCGAGAGGGGGAGACACTGGGTGTGGTAGGAGAGAGCGGTTGTGGGAAAACCACCCTGGGGCGTGCCCTCCTCTATCTCAATCCCCCCTTTTCGGGTGAGGTCATCTTTGCGGGAAAGAACCTGGGGAAGCTCTCCAGGCAGGAACTCCGCCAACTCCGCCAGCAGATGCAGCCGATCTTTCAAAATCCCTATGCCTCTCTGAATCCCAGGATGACGGTCAAAGAGAGTATCCTGGAGCCCTTGCAGATCTATGGAGTCGGGACGCGAGAGGAGCAGGAAGAGCGGGTAACCTACCTGTTAGAGCGGGTCGGTATCGATCCCCGGCTGCAGGATCGCTATCCACACGAGTTTAGCGGGGGACAGCGGCAACGGCTGGCCATTGCCCGGGCCCTGGCTCTCCAACCCAGATTTATCGTGGCCGATGAACCGGTCTCTGCCCTGGATGTCAGTATCCAGGCCCAGATTCTCAACCTTCTCTGCTCCTTGCAGGATGAGTACCGGCTCACCTATCTCTTCATCTCTCATGATCTTTCGGTTGTACACTATCTCAGCAATCGGATTGCGGTGATGTACCTGGGAGAAATTGTAGAGATCGCCGATGCGGATACGCTCTTTGATGCGCCAGCGCATCCGTACACCCGGGCCCTCCTCTCGGCCATCCCCATTCCCGATCCCTGGGACACCACTCCCCAGATCGTGCTGCCCGGAAACGTCCCTGATCCGCTCGATCCACCGGCCGGTTGCCCGTTTCACCCTCGCTGTCCCGAGCGTATAGAGCGCTGTGTCCAGGATAAACCGACCCTGCAGCCGGTGGGGACGGATCACCAGGTCAGTTGTCATCTCGCTTCCTCCCTTTGAGAGGACCTGAGGATATGCTTTACACTTCTCTGTTTCGCCCCTTTCTCTTCCGGCAAGACCCGGAAGCCGTACATGAGCTGGTCATCAGGCTGCTGGAGCAGGTGGGAAAGACGCCTCTCCTCTCCGGGTGCCTGCGGCGCTGCTTCTCCGTTGAGGACAGGCGACTCGTATCCACCGTGATGGGACTCCGCTTCCCCAATCCGGTCGGCCTGGCCGCCGGTTTTGACAAAAATGGTCGTCTGGTCAGGAGTATCCCCCTGCTCGGCTTTGGCTTCATGGAGATCGGGACCGTCACCGCCCATCCCCAGGCAGGAAATCCTCGTCCCCGCCTGTTTCGCCTCCCGGCAGATCAGGCCCTGATCAACCGCATGGGATTCAACAACGCCGGAGCCGATGCGGTTGCCAAACACCTTGAGCAGGCAGGGAAACCTCCTATCCCCCTGGGGATAAATATCGGGAAGTCGAAGATCGTTCCCCTCTCCCAGGCAGTGGCCGACTACCTGTACAGCTTTGAGCGCCTCTATCCCTGGGGAGACTTCTTTGTCGTCAATGTAAGCTCTCCCAATACTCCTGGGCTGAGACAACTCCAGGAAGGGAGTCTTCTCGGCGAACTCCTCCACGCCTTGCAGGAGCAGAACATCCAGCTTGCCACCCAGGCCCATCACCCACCCAAACCCCTCCTGGTCAAGATCGCTCCTGATCTCGTTCCCTCCCAACTCGATGCCATCGTGGACGTGGTGGCCGAGCAGCGGATCGCCGGTATTGTAGCTACCAACACCACCGTTGCCCGGAACGGGCTCACCACGGCACTGGATGAAGCGGGAGGCCTGAGTGGCCGTCCCCTGCGACAACGTTCCACAGCCATTATTCGTTATCTCTTTCAACGGACAGAAGGGCGTATCCCTATTATCGGTGTGGGAGGGATCTTCTCCGCGGCCGATGCCTGGGAAAAGATCCTGGCCGGAGCCTCCCTGGTCCAGGTATATACCGGCCTAATTTATGAGGGTCCGTCTCTGGTGCGCCATATTACCCGCGGTCTCTGTGCCTGCCTCTCCGCAGCCGGCCTGCAGACGGTCACCGATGCGGTGGGACAGGATGCGTGCAACCCGGAGAACACTCCTCGGTAAGCGGCTGGCGCATTCTATTTTTCTCAAAAGTGGAAAAAATGCTTGACATTAATCCTTTTTCCCAGTATAGTTTCTTTGATTTTCCTATATTTAATGAGAAAGAGTTTACTCTTCGCTTGAAGAAAGGAGGTGAGAACAGGCGAAAAAAGAGATCTTCCAGCACACCAAGGGTTATGGGGGTGAAGAGAAGCGCTTCGGTAAACAGGGAGAAGTGGAGCCAGGGAGGGGTCTCGTTGGGGGGAAAGAGGCTCCTCGGAGTTGGGGCAAGAGGTATTTGGTGGAGAACCCAGGTCATGTACATGGAAATAGAAGCGCTGGTGAGATTGTATGCGACATACTTTCCCCCCCTGCGCCAGTCCCACCGCACCGTCAGCAGTATCCTGAGTGATCTGATCACCATGTACTCTGTCAGTACGGTGGAGCTGGCAATGCTGGAAGCGATATACCAGGACCGGGCGACGTTACACTATGTGATGCGGCTTTTGCTCACGTGGAAAAAGCAGGGGCGCATAGTGGTGAATTATACCGAAGCCTTCTATCGGGAGATGACTCGTAAAGAGAGGGTTCCCCCTGAGGTTCGACAGGTCCTCGAACCGGTTGATCAGCAGGGTTCTTCTCTACCGCTCAAGTTTTCTCCAGAGGAGATAGAGGAGGAACTCCGGCAGATCGAAGGGATTTTACGAGTGCTCCCCCCAGAAAAAAAAGCGCTGCTCTACACAGAAGCAACGCAGCGCGTTCCCAGGTATGCTCCGATGAATGAGGAGACGTACGATCTCCTGGTGCGGGCAGCCTTATGGGAAATTGTGCGAGAGCAGTACTTAGGATGAGAGGGAGAAGGAGATGGAGAAATCTTTACTCAAACAGCTCAAAAAAGAAGAGCGGCATCTGAAGAGACAGATCCGAGAGGCGACCAAGGCCCTCGACCTCCTGGAAAAGCAGGGATGTTACTCTGACAAGGAGCTGGTAGAGAAAGACCGACTCCTCAGGCAGCAGGAATTGCAGATCCAGTCGCTCCAACGGGAGCTTTTTCAGGTACAGCGGGCCTTGCGACTCAACGATTAACCGGCGGGAGCAGAAAGGAGTCGGGTATGGCCAAGACAGGCAGAGCAGCACTGCTGGACAAGATTGAAGGGACGTTCACCATTGAAGAGGCGGTGGTCCCGGACCCGGGACCGGGAGAAGTCCTGGTCAGACAGGAGCTCTGCGGCGTATGTGGAACCGATGCGCATGTCTACCGGGGGCATATGCCCCGCCTGCGTTTCCCGCTGGTCATGGGACATGAACCGGTAGGCATCATCGAGAAGCTAGGAGCCGGGGTAACGACCGACTTCAGTGGCCGGCCGATCAAAGAAGGGGATCGCATCTACATCGTTCCCGGTCTGCGTTGTGGTCAGTGTTACTTCTGCGCGGTCCTCAAAGAACCCTGCCTCTGTCGCCACGGAACCGGTTACGGTTTTCGTCCCCTCCCGGATCATCCACCTCACTTTCAAGGGGGCTTTGCCGAGTATATCCACCTGAATCATCCCCAATCACGCTTTTTCCAGATCAATGCCGATCCCAGGCGGGCAGTGCTCCTGGAACCCTTTACCATCGGCCTTCATCAGGTGGATCGGGTGCGCCTCCGTCCCGGTCAGACCGTGGTCATCCAGGGTGCCGGCGCCATCGGCCTCTGTACCCTGATGGCAGCAAAGCTGGCCGGTGGACACAAGGCCATCGTCATCGGGGCTCCGGCTTCCCGTCTGGCTCTGGCCAAAGAGCTGGGAGCCGATGTGACCATCAATATCGAAGAGATTCCTGACCCCAAGGAGCGGATTGCCCTGGCCAGAGCAGAGACAACGGGCCGCTATGGTGCCGATGCGGTCTTTGAATGTACCGGTTTTCCGCAGGCCATCCCGGAAGGATTGGAGATGCTACGACGGGGAGGGACGTACTGTGTGGCCGGACACTTCACCGATGTAGGGGAGGTCGCGCTCAATCCGTTCCGGCACCTGAATCATAAACATATCACCCTGGTGGGAGTCTGGGCCTCAGAGGTTGGGCACTTCCAGCAGGGGAGAGAGATCATGGAAGGAGGACACCTCCCGTTTGAACGACTCGTCTCCCACCAACTCCCCCTTGAGCGCATCGGTGATGCCATCAACGCCATTGGCCAGAGTTATCGCCTGGATGGAGAAGAAATACGCAAAGTAGTTATCGCGGCTGGGGCCTGATCCTCCCCCTGACCGGGGCAGGGAATTCCCTACCCTGCCCCTGCTCCTTACCATTCGAGGATCTGAAGCTCTACCTTCTTCTTTGCCTTGGCTCCAGCGGCACTGAGAATGGTGCGGATCGCCTCCGCATTCCGTCCTTTTCTCCCGATGATCTTCCCGGCATCCTCTTTAGCAACCCGTAGTTCGATGACGATGGTCGTCTCCCCTCTGACTTCCTGAATCTCTACGGCCGAAGGATAATCTACCATGGCTTTGACGATCTGCTCAACGAGTTCCTTCATGCGCTCTCTTCACCTCCAGACAGAAAGCCTCTCTTCAAGCACGAGATGATCCACCCACCCCTGGGATAATCTTTGCACTCCGTTGGTCTGTAAACATTTCTTTTGTTGGCCGCCTCTTCTACTTTACTCTACCATAGAGAGCGAGGGTTGGTCAATGGGTTTTCAGGAATCGGCATGGGGAGAGGCGTCCGGAAGAGAAAGGAGTTTTCGGTTGAAAAGCAAGGAAAATTGCTATACCCTGATATGTCTGATCAGCGATGCTGGTAGCGATGTCCATAACATGTCTAGGGGAGGAAATGGCTATGCCGAAATTATCTAT
>RFHZ01000041.1 GCA_003696125.1 Nitrospinota bacterium | reverse complement strand
GCTCGAGAAGATCGTCGATTACCTCTGGCATCTGGCTCTGCCCCTCACCTGTTATGTGATCGGGAGCTTCTCTGTCCTGACCCTGCTGACCAAGAACTCTTTTCTGGAGGAGATCAACCGGCAGTACGTGTACACGGCCAGAGCCAAGGGGCTTTCCGAGCGGAAGGTGCTGTATAAACACGTCTTTCGAAACGCCATGATCCCGATCATCCTCGGCTTTCCGGGGAGCTTTCTGGGGATGTTCTTTACCGGCAGCCTCTTGATCGAAACCCTCTTCTCTCTGGACGGCCTGGGTCTCCTCTCCTACGAATCGATCATCAGTCGCGACTACCCGGTGGTGATGGCCAATCTCTTCTTCTTCTCCCTGCTCGCCCTGGTCAGCAATCTCCTCTCCGACCTCTCCCTGATCCTGGTCGATCCCCGCATCAGCTTTGAAAAGGCACCGAGGTAAGCAGATGCGTATCCATCTGAGTGAGCAGACCCGCAAGCAGTGGCGTGCGTTCCGGCAGAACCGCCGTGGCTTTGCCAGCCTCCTGATCCTGACCACCCTGGTGGTGCTCAGCCTCTTTGCCGAGTTTTACGCCAACAGCAAACCGCTGCTGGTTTACTACGAAGGGAAGTTCTATTTTCCCCTGTTCCGTGTGTACCCGGAAACGACCTTTGGGGGGGACTTTGAAAGCGAGGCAGACTACCAGGACCCCTTCATCCGGGAGAAGATCACGGCCGGAGACAACTGGGCCCTCTATCCACCCATCCCCTGGGATTATAAGACGATCGACTTCAGTCTCGATACCCCGCATCCCAGCCCTCCTTCGGCCACCCACTGGTTAGGGACCGATGACCGGGGTCGTGATGTGCTGGCCCGTCTCATTTATGGATTTCGTGTCTCCATCTTCTTCGGCCTGATCCTGGCCTCGATCGGGACGGTGCTGGGCATCGTGATCGGTGCCATTCAGGGGTTCCTGGGAGGCTGGATCGATCTGTTCGGTCAACGGGCGACCGAACTCTGGAGTGCCATGCCCGAGCTGTACCTCCTGATCATCCTCTCCGCCACCTTTGAGCCGAGCATCCCCCTGCTCATCCTCCTGCTCAGCATGTTCGGCTGGATGGGGTTGAGCATCTATGTGCGGGCAGAGTTTTTGCGACTCCGCAACTTCGACTTCGTCGAAGCGGCCCGCGCCATGGGAGTGAGCAACTGGAAGATCATCGGCAAGCATATCCTCCCCAATGCCCTGACCCCGGTCATCACCTTCTTCCCCTTCCGCGTCTCCGGAGCCATCATCGGTCTGACCAGCCTCGATTTCCTCAACCTGGGTGTTCCCAGCCCGACTCCCAGCCTGGGAGAACTCCTGCGGCAATCGAAGGGAAACGTGGAAGCCTGGTGGATGTCGCTCACCACCTTCTTTGTCCTGGTGATGATGATCGTGCTGGTCAACTTCATTGGGGAGGCCCTGCTCCAGGCCTTTGATCCGCGCCGGCGGTCGTAGCTGCCCTGCGTGATAGAGGGCCGGTAAACCGAGAACTGAGCGTTGCATGTCTTGTCAAAGGAGAATCTATCATGCGAAAGCCATCTTTACAGATGTGGCGAGCCTTATTTGAGGCGGCCATCCGGTTTCGAGACACCGCCCCCTGGCAGTGGATGTACGATTCAGACCTCTTTGGGGTACAAAATCCCTATACCCGGGAGATCGGGTACTGCTGCGTCATGGGAAATCTGGGACAGATGTTCGCCCTGGCCGTCTATCTGGGCTCAGAGGGGTTACAGAGCTACCTGAAGATCGCCACCGGAGAAGCGAGTTATCGCAGAGACCCTGTCGAGGTGCTGACCACCCAGAAGTGTCTGGTAGCTTCCTTCGAGGATCGTGCCGAACTCTCCCGGGAAGATCGAGACCTGATCAAGCGGTTAGGACTCAAAATCCGGGGACGGAAGGCCTGGCCTCTCTTTCGCAGCTATCAGCCCGGCTATCACCCCTGGTATCTCTCGGCTGAGGAGGTCCGGTTTTTGCCCCTTCCCCTGAACCAGGCACTCGAAGTGGCCCTGCGTTTTCGTGATGATCCGGCCCTCTTTATCCCGCCTCAAGAGCAAAGTAAAGAGGCGGTCTTTCTGGTACGGGTTCCCCAAAAAAAGCGGAATCGCTGGGTGTGGGAGGATGCCTGGTTATCTCCTGCCCCTCTCCCAACCCCGCAACGGGTAATCCCTTCGCTCGATGAACTCTGGTTAAACCGTTTGAAGAAGCAGTGTAGACAGGGACAGACGGCCTGGGAGTTGGACTACTTCTTCCTCCCGAATCCGGTTCAGGAGGAGAAGAAGCGACCTTACTATCCCTATGCCCTCCTGTGCATCGATCACCGCTCAGGATTCATCATGGCCACAGAGATCCTGCCTCCTTGGGCATTAGAAGAGAAGCTTGCCCCAACCTTCCTCGATCTGGTTGAGCGCAGCTCCCTGCTCCCCAGGGAGCTGCTGGTACAACGTCAAGAGGTGAAAGAACTCCTTGCCCCGGTCGCTTCCCGGTTGGGTGTAAGCATCAAGATGGTCCAGAGCCTCAAAACCTTGAATGCGGCTCGTAAGCATCTCTTGGCCTTTCTGGGGTGACCCCATGCTCCTAAACGGCCGTGGCTTTGCCCAGGGTGGCGGCGAGACGGAACGGTGTGGCCGGCCGTCCTCCTGGGGGTAATCCCAGGGGGAGTTGCACGTTGAGGAGGAAGGGGCGTTGCTCTTCCTCTACCACCTTCAGTCCCTGGGCGAGCGCTTCCTCCAGAAGCGCCTCTTCCTGCACCTGCCTTCCCTCGATGCCGAAACCTTCCGCGATCTTCACCGGATCGATCCCGTCCAGCACGACCCCATCATACTCCCCGCGCTCTTTCATCTTCCCCTCGGCCTGCCCAAAGAAGCCGGCGACAATGCCGTAGGATCGGTTGTTGGGAATGACGTAGAGGACCGGGATGCCGTGATGCGCGGCACTCCAGAGTCCGGAGTCGGCAAAGCAGAGGGAGCCATCACCGACCAGTCCGACCACCGGCCGCGAGGGCAAGGCGAGCTTCAGGCCGATCGTCCCTCCAATACCGTACCCTTCTGACCCGCCGGCAGCACGCATGTAGACGTTTCGTCCCCCATCAGGTGCGGCCTCCAGGCTATCTTGTGCGAGGGCAAACTGCTCGATCATCACCCATCCTCCCCCGCAACGCTCCAGGGCCTTGTCTAAAGCATCGGCCAGAACCCAGGGTCGGACATGTGAAGCATGAGGGGCAACCTGCTGTGCCGCTTTTCTCCGCTGTTCTCGCAGCGTTGCCGCCTGCTCCAGGGCCCAGGCATGGCGCCGGGCAAAGCGTTGAGAGGCTGTATGACCCTGGGACAGCTCGATGAGACGCTCGAGGGTGCGCCGCTCGTCGGCCAGGATGGCCAGGTCCAGACCCGGAATATTCTTGAGGTTTTCCATATCTGCCCCGATGGCGATGACCCGCCGTGCCGTGGAGAACACCTGGAAATCCTGCGGCCGTCCCCGTCCCCTATGCCGTACCCCGATACAGAGAATACAGTCCGGATTCAGGGTGGCTATCGCCTGGTCGATTCGCCCACAGTGGAGCGGGTGTTTGATGGGAACGCTTCGCATCTCGCCCCAGCCACCCACCACCGGCAGGCCAAAGTGCTCGGCCAGGGTCTTGGCCTGGGCTTCTGCCCCACTCTTCCAGACCCCATCCCCCACGTACAGGAGGGGTCGCTCGGCATCGTGCAAGACCCGGATCACCTCCTCCAGGTCGGCCTCATCAGGATAACCGGCGCGTACATCGGGAAGGCCTCCTTCTATGATGCTGGTGGTGACCGGCTGGGTACCGAGCAGTCGATCGTACACGGCAAGATGCACAGGACCTACCGGCGGGGTCTTGGCCACGAGCAGGGCGCGATATATGGCCTGGGGGAGCCCTTCCGGTTCGATAACCGTCCAGTTGGCCTTGGTGAAAGGAGCAGCGATAAAGGTTGGGCCGACGTTATGGCTGAGGTCGAGTCCGATCCTGTCAGCGTAACTCCCGGTGTCACCGGCAAAGGTAATGACCACGACAGGCAGGCTCCCGCTCCACACATTGATGAGTTGTCCCAGGCATTGAGCCAGCCCGGCTCCAAGATGGACCACCATCACGGCCGGTGCCAGCCCGGCCTGCGCATAACCTCCGGCCATGGCGGTGACGCTCCCTTCATGGAGTCCGAGAATCCCATGGATCTGGGGGTGGGCATGGAGGGCATCGAAGAAGTGGGCTTCACGTGATCCGGAGTTATAGAAAACGTATTTTACTCCCAGGGCCACCAGTTGCTCGATCATGATCTGGGATGGATTGGCCGTAATCGGTCTCAGCGACATGAACTCTTTCCTCCTTCCAGGTTTCCGGCATACTGCGCAGGCCCCAGGGGGCGCGTGGCAGTTTTCTGGACAGACATCTTCCCCCCTGCACTAGGGCAGGGCAGCGATGATGCGTCGGTATTCCTCCTCAGAAAAAGCGCGTAAGGTTTCGGTACGGATGGCACCGGCCGAGGCGATGGCCAGGAGTGTTGCGGCATACACCTCATCATTGGGTGCCTCGCTAATGGCCACGGCATCATATTGACCCATGGTGAGGTAGAAGGCCTTCATCTCGCCTCCTTTTGCCTTGATCGCCTCTTTGGCCTTCTCGAGTCGTGCCGGACTCTCCTTGATCTGGGCAACCCCTTGCTGGGTAAAGCGAATCAGGGTGATGTACGTCGGCATAGCCCCCCTCCTTTCTCGCTGATCCTGCCCGTACCCCCTGGAGAACCTCCCCTTTCACTATACTCCCCCTGCACGGCCCGATCAAGAGGGCAGATTTCCTCCCTTGCCGGCCAGGTCTTGTCGCTTTACCTCACTCGCGTAGAACGATCCCCTTGTCCGGGAGCCAGGAGATAGAAACCTTTTCCCCCACCTGAAAACGTCTCCGTTCTTCCTCATCCGCCTGGCGGGGTTGATAGACGGTGATGGATCTCTCGTTACCCAGTTCCACCAGATACTCGATATGGTTTCCGAGATAGGAGACCTTTCTGACCATGCCGGGAAAGGTGTTCCTTTCTCTGGAGGGGTGAGGAGGGGAGAGGGTGATGCTCTCCGGTCGTACGGCGACACAGAGGGAGGTGTCCGGGGTAACACGCTCCCGTATCCGGACATATATGGTGAGGGAGTCCTCTGTGGTGACCACGGCAACGTTATCCTCTTCCACCCGCACTACTGTCCCCTCGAAGAAGTTGGACACCCCGATGAAGTCGGCCACGAATTTTGAGCGAGGGTGCTCATAGATCTCGGTCGGTGTACCGACCTGTTTGATCTGTCCTCGCTCCATGACCGCGATCCGGTCGGACATGGTCAAGGCCTCTTCCTGGTCGTGGGTGACATAGATAAAGGTGATCCCGACGCGCTGCTGGATGTTGGCCAGCTCGATCTGCATCTGCTTGCGCAGCTTTAAATCGAGGGAACCGAGCGGTTCGTCGAGGAGCAATACGGCTGGCTGGTTGATCAGGGCACGTGCCAGCGCCACCCGTTGTTGTTCTCCCCCGCTCAGTTGCGCCGGCCTACGGGAACCGTACCCGGGCAGGGAAATCAGGTGCAGCATCTCTTCCACCCGTTTGGCGATCTCTGCCCGGGGCACTTTCTTCATCTTCAACCCGAAGCCGATGTTCTCGGCCACGGTCATGTGTGGGAAGAGAGCATAGTTCTGGAACACCGTGTTGATATTGCGTCGGTAAGGGGGAGCATTCCGCATCTCCTTCCCCTCGATCAGGATGGTCCCTTCGGTCGGTTCCACGAAACCACCGATCATGTTGAGGGTGGTGGTCTTGCCGCATCCGCTGGGGCCGAGCAGGGAGAAGAACTCTCCCCGTTTGACCTCCAGAGAGATGTGATCCACCGCTATCGTGTTGCCGTAACGTTTGGTCACGTTGATAAGCTGCACGACGTTCTCCATCCTTTGGCTCTTCCCCCTTTCTGCCTGGGCATGATCGGATGTTTCCCTGAGGCCTCCCTTGCAAGATAGCACAACCAGCGAGAAGGTCAAGAAAGAAAAAGGTACCGGTTGACAAAACATATCCTCTCTTCTAGGATGGGGTACACGTCTCGGTTCCCGGTGGAAAAAAGGAGGAGAGCGATGAGGGCGGTACCGGCAAGTCAACTCGAACAGCTTTTTGCCACGGCGCAGCAGTACCTGGCCGGAGGGGTTTCGGCCACCACCCGTTTTAACCCCTCTCTCGGCTATCCCCTCTACATCAGCCGGGGAGATGGTCCCCGCATTTACGATCTGGAGGGGAGGGAGTATCTCGACTACAACCTCTCCTATGGTGCCACCTTCCTGGGACACAACCATCCCCGTGTGCGGCAGGCCATCGAGCGGGGACTCGACCTGGGGATCATCTGTGGCTATGAGACCGAATTTCATACCCTGCTGGCCCAGTTGATTACGGAGGTGATCCCCTGTGCCGAGCGGGTGCGCTTCGTCAACACCGGATCCGAAGCGACCATGGTCGCTATTCGTCTGGCCCGTGCCTATACCGGAAAAGAGAAGATCCTCAAGTTTGAAGGGCACTTCCACGGCCTCCACGAACAGGTCATGTTCAACGCCAGTGCCCCCCAGGCCTCCCTGACACCGGACGGGTATGTCGAACCGTATCCCCAGTCGGCCGGCATCCCTTCTGCCCTGGCCGATCTGACCCTGGTCATCCCCTGGAAGGATATCGGGATGCTGGAAAAGGCGCTGGCCGAGCATGGAGACGAGCTTGCCGCGGTGATCATGGAGCCGATCAACTACAATTCGGGATGTATCGTGGCGGACAGGGAGTACATGCAGGCGGTGCGGGAATTGACCAGCCGTCACAACGTGGTGCTGATCTACGATGAAGTCCTCTCCGGCTTCCGTACCTGTCTGGGAGGAGCCCAGGAGTACTATGGGGTCACTCCGGATCTGTGTACCCTGGCCAAGGCGATCGCCAACGGTCTCCCACTGGCCGTGGTGGCCGGAAAAGAGGAGATCATGGAGCAGGTTGCTCCTCGCGGGAAGGTGGCACACAGTGGTACCTATACCGGACACCTTTTCGGTGTCCTGGCCGCTCTTGCCTCCCTGGAGGAGATGCGCCAGCCAGGATTTTACCCGCACATCCACCGGCTGGCCGATACCCTCTATACCGGGCTGGAGGAGATCTTCCGGCGCCATGACTTCCCGGCGCATGTGCAGGGTCTGGGTGCCCGGTTTGGACTCTTCTTCGGGATCCGGGAGGAGGTAAAACACTACCGGCAAGTCACCCAGATAGATACGGCATTGGCAGAGAAGTTCTACCGGGAGTGCCTGCAACAGGGGGTCTACTTCCAGAGTTATGGTCCCCTGGTCCGGGGAGGACATCACGGCTTTTCTGCTGCCCATACCCTGGAGGATATTACGCAAACGCTCGAAAGGATAGACACGGTGGTGAAGGCTCTCAGGAGTAATCTTCCCTAAAAGCCGCTTGACAGGTAAACCCGGAGGACTATACTTCTGCCCAGCTTTTCCCTCATTGCTGGGGAATCTTCTTGGTACAGATTCAGCCTCCCTCTGCATGACTTTTCATAGACCAACAGTCAACCAGATGAATCCTGCGTAGTGCCCCACGCAGCGAGGTCAAGACCCTCTTACCACCTCCAGGAGTATCCAGTCGTCGAGACGCCGAACCCGGGTAACAAAGAGGGGATGGGCGGTTATCGCCTCGCGGAGCATCCCTTCTTCTGAGCTCAGGATACCGCTGAGCAGGAGATGTCCTCCTGGGCTCAGGTGCCGGGCAAAGGCGGGGAGGAGGGGGAGGATGATGGACCGCTGGAGGTTGGCATAGATGAGGGGATAGGTGGTAGGAAGCAGTGCTTCCAGGCTCCCGACCCAGCAATGGATGCGATCGGCGACTCTATTGAGGCGGGCATTGGCAACGGTGTTGGCAATGGCCAGAGGATCGATGTCACAGGCAAAAACCTGGCTGAAGGGAGCAAGGAGCGCATG
>RFHZ01000457.1 GCA_003696125.1 Nitrospinota bacterium | reverse complement strand
GGGTAAACCAGTCTGGATGCTGGTAGAAAGTTCCTCTCCCCTCCTCCTGTTATGTAAACTTTTCATGCTTTGGTCCCTTCTTCGTAATTGTTGAAGCTGTAGCGATAGATGACACTCCCCGGGCAAAGGCTGTACCGGTTGGGTTCACAAGCCCCCAGGGGTGATGTTGGCCCGAAAAATAGGGGAGAGCCCGAATCTGGCATGAAAATCGCATTCCTACCTTGGGTAACCATGAAGGGTAGGGGGGTTACCGTTCTTTTGGTTTGGTAGTTCTCCGTGAGTTCGACGGTAAAGGACGAATCGGCGTGCGCGGCGAGTTCAACGGCAGGAGATGGCGGAAAAGAAGGGGGGTGGAAAGAGAGGGGGGTAAGGCGTGTCTGCGTTTTCTTCCCGGGAAAGAGTGAGGAGCGTATGCAGGAGCAGAGGAGTGTTCGTACGAACAGATGGGAACGTGGCGTGGAAAATCACAAGTTTCAAGAAATTCTGACCGTTTTAGAACGTTGTCCTCTCTGTGCAAAAATTGTGGCCTTTTTCCTTAGACACAAGGCAGCCATGGATACGGCCAGGGGCATTGCCGAGTGGTGGGTGCAGGAGGATCTGGAGACGACCCAGGAAGCCTTGCATCGTCTTGTGGCCTGCCGGGTGGTGATCATGCGGACCTATTCGGGGATTAATCTCTATTCCTTTACTACCGATCCGGAGATACAGGAGAAACTGGAAGAATATTTTCGGCAGAAGCAAGAGAGCTGTTGAGGCAGAGCTGCAAAGGCACAAAAGACCGGGCACAGAGGCGCAGAGGCACAAAGGCTCTAAAACCAGGCACAGAGGGACAGAGAGACAGAGGCACCGGACGCCTGGTAGGGGCGCAGCGCGCTGTGCCCCTACTCAGTCCTCAGTCCTCATTACTCGTTACTCATTACTCGTTACTCATCACTGAATTTTAGGGACAGGGAGATGTGTGGTATTGTTAGCTATATCGGGAAGCAGGATGCGGTACCGCTTCTGATCGATTGTTTGAAACGGCTGGAATATCGCGGGTACGACTCGGCCGGTATCGGGGTCATGCACAACGGTAGCCTGGAGGTGCGGCGCAGTGTGGGGAAGATCGCCGACCTGGAGCACCTGCTGCGACGTCAACCGCTGCAGGGACATATCGGGATTGCCCATACGCGATGGGCGACGCATGGGAAGCCGTCGGATGGCAATGCCCACCCGCACAGCGACTGCTCCGGGTCTCTGGTGGTGGTGCATAACGGCATCATCGAGAACTACCTGTCCTTAAAGAGCGGGCTACAGGCGGCAGGACATCGCTTCCGCTCAGAGACCGATACCGAGGTGGTGGCGCACCTGCTTGAAGAATACTGGGAAGAGGATTGGGAAACCGCGGTATGCCGGGCGCTGTCGAGACTCAAGGGAGCGTATGCCCTCAGCATCATGACCCGCTGGGTACCGGATACGCTCATCGCTGCCCGCAATGGGGGACCACCCTTGATCATCGGCCTGGCCGGGGACGAGCTCTTCCTCGCCTCTGACATCCCGGCGCTGCTCAAACATACACGAGACGTCCTGATCCTGGAAGACGGGGAGATGGCCGTGCTCTCCCCGGAAGGGGTGCGCATCAGGACCCTGGATGGGAGGCCGGTGCAACGACAGAGCATACAGGTGGAGTGGGATGCCGAGGCAGCGGAAAAAGGGGGATATCCCCACTTCATGCTCAAGGAGATCTACGAGCAGCCACGTGCCATCGCAGACACCTTGCGGGGACGCATCGATATCGATACCGGTACCGTCCTGCTTCCCGAACTCAGGCTGACACCAGAGGAGCTGCGGTGTATAGAGCGGATCGCCATCGTGGCCTGCGGCACCTCCTGGCATGCCGGCCTGGTGGGTGAGCATCTGCTGGAGACCCTCTCTCGCCTGCCGGTAGAGGTCGAGATCAGCTCCGAGTTTCGTTACCGGCAGCCGCTGTTGGGTGAAACCACCCTGGTCGTGGTCATCTCCCAGTCAGGAGAGACGGCCGATACGCTGGGGGCGTTAAAAGAAGCGCACGGGCAAGGATCTCCCGTACTCGCCATCTGCAACGTGGTCGGATCGAGCATCGCCCGCGAAGCGGATGGGGTGATCTATACGCGAGCCGGGCCGGAAATCGGGGTGGCTTCCACCAAAGCCTTTACCACCCAGATCGTTGCCCTCTACCTGCTGGCCGTTCACCTGGGGAGGATCAGGGGAACCATCTCTGCGCAACAGGCGGTGGTGCTGTTAAAAGATCTGAGCGAACTTCCTCCACATGTCGAGGACGTTTTAACCCGGGATGCCCAGATGAAGGAGTGGGCACAGCAGTTCTACCGGTATACGAACTTCCTCTATCTGGGACGGGGCATCAACTATCCGCTGGCGTTGGAGGGGGCGTTAAAACTGAAGGAGATCTCCTATATTCATGCCGAGGGGTATCCGGCCGGTGAGATGAAGCACGGGCCGATCGCCCTGATCGACCAGCAGATGCCGGTGGTGGTGCTGGCTCCGCAGGACCGGTGGTACGAAAAGATCCTGGGGAACATCGAGGAGGTCAGGGCACGCGACGGGACCGTGATTGCGCTGGCCAGTGCCGGAGATGAGGAGATCGCGACCAAGGTTGAGCATGTCTGCTATCTGTCCCGGACCTCTGAGTTGCTGGTTCCGGTGCTGAGTGCGATTCCGCTGCAACTGTTGGCTTATCATATTGCCGTGTTGCGCGATTGTGATGTGGATCAACCCCGCAACCTGGCCAAGAG
>RFHZ01000456.1 GCA_003696125.1 Nitrospinota bacterium | reverse complement strand
GTAATGAGTAATGAGTAACGAGTAATGAGTAATGAGTAATGAGTAACGAGTGATGAGTAATGAGTGATGAGGGCTGAGTAGGGGCGCAGCGCTGCTGCACCCTTACCAGGTGCCCGGTGCCTTTGTGCCTCTGTGCCTGGGCTTTTCGTGCCTCTGTGGTGAACACCCTTACGCAAACGCCTGTAGTGCCTCGAGCTTGGCCAGAGCTGCCCCTGAGTCGATCGCCTCGCTGGCCTTGGCGATTCCTTCCTCGACAGAGCTGGCTCCACCTCCGGCTACCAAAGCAAAGCCGGCATTGAGCACCACCACATCCCGTTGAGGACCCTTCTTCCCGTGCAGGATCTCTAAAGCGATGCGGGCATTGGTCTCGGGATCGTCTCCCTTCAGTGTCTCCGGGGTGGTGCGCTGCAGGCCAAAATCTTCCGGCGTAATCTGATAGGTCTTGATCTCCCTGTCCCTGAGCTCCGTAACCTTGGTCTCCCCGGTCAGCGTGATCTCGTCCAGTCCATCACTCCCATGCACCACAAAGGCTCGCCTGGAGCCGAGATTGGCTAACACACCGGCCAGGACTTCGGTAAGAGAGGCCGAATAGACCCCGAGCAGTTGCGCCTGGGCACCGGCAGGATTGGTCAGGGGACCGAGGATATTGAAGATGGTGCGGATGGCGATTTCGCGGCGGGGTCCGATAGCATACTTCATGGCTCCATGCAGGAGAGGAGCAAAGAGGAAGGCGATGCCCAGCTCGGCCAGGCAGGCCTCTACCCGTTCCGGCGGGAGTTCGATGTTTACCCCTAAGGTGCGCAGCAGATCGGCACTGCCGCATTTACTGGACACAGAGCGATTCCCATGCTTGGCTACCGGTACCCCGGCAGCAGCCACCACCAGGGCAGCAATGGTGGAGATGTTAAAGGTGTGTGATCCGTCCCCACCCGTGCCACAGGTGTCCACCACATTGGGGTAGGTGGTGTGAATCCGTCGCGCTTTTTCCCGCATCACCCGTGCACAACCGGTGATCTCGGCAATGGTCTCCCCTTTGATCCGCAAGGCGGTCAGAAAGGCAGCGATCTGGGCTGGCGTGGCTTCCCCATTCATGATCTCTGCCATCACCTGGGCCGCCTCCTGCTCAGAGAGGTCCTTGCCATTAACCAGATGTTGTATGGCCTCGACAATCATGATTACTCTCCCTTCTTACAAGCGAGATAACAGTTTGTTGTAGCTGGCATGGGATCCAATCCAAAACCAGTAAATAGCATCACCCTCCCACAGGCCTAAGGCACGCCACCCCAGACCCACGCGTACCGAATAGATCGGCTCTGTCGGATGTACACGTTTAAAATGCAGAAAATCCCATCTTCTTCACACGTCCAGCTCGAATATCTTCTCGAACTTTCTGGGCTAGCCTAGTGAGCTTATCCTGTGAAGCAGCAAACATAGTCTCCCATCGTTGTTCATCTTCTAAGATATCGAGTATCAGTGCTGCAATAAGGTTCTGTTCTTCTGGGGGGAGTTTAGAGACTTCGGCAAGAGCTTTTTCCAGAAGCTCTGTCATACATTTTTCTCCTCTTCGTTCCCACTTTCTCCCGTCATGGCTTTGGTATTACTTATCCCTTCATAATCCCTCGCGGGCCATTTCGATGGCTTTGAGCAGGGCACGTGCTTTGTTCATGGTCTCCTGGTACTCGTTTTCCGGGATAGAGTCGGCCACGATGCCGGCTCCGGCCCCCAGATAGGCGGTATTGCCGACCACGGTCAGGGTGCGGATGGTGATACAGGTATCCATATTGCCGGAAAAGCTGAAGTACCCTACCGCACCGCCGTACGGACCGCGTCGGGTCGGCTCCAGTTCCTCGATGATCTCCATGGCCCGGATCTTGGGTGCTCCGGACAGGGTGCCGGCAGGAAAGCAGGCACGAATCACGTCATAGCAGTCCTTCCCCTCTGCCAGGAGTCCTCGCACATTGGAGACCAGGTGCATGACATGGGAGTACTTCTCGATGATCAACAGCTCGTTGACCTCCACACTCCCCAGGACCGCCACCCGTCCCACATCGTTTCGTCCCAGATCGACCAGCATGATGTGCTCCGCCCGCTCCTTGGGGTCGGCAAGCAGCTCCTGGGCGATGAGCCGATCCTCTTCTTCGGTCCTGCCACGTGGACGCGTCCCGGCAATCGGTCGCACCTCTACCCAGGGTTTTTCTAAGCGGACCAGCACTTCGGGTGAGGCGCCGATGAGCTTTACTGCACCGAATTTGAGGTAGAACATGTAAGGAGAAGGGTTGATCGTGCGCAAGGCCCGGTACACGTTGAACGGATGCACATCCAGATCCACCTCCAGGCGCTGTGCCAGCACCACCTGAAAGATATCCCCGGCCGCAATGTACTCCTTGGCCCGCCGCACAATGCTCTCAAATTCCTCCTGCTTGAAGTTGGAGCGGATTTCGCCGGTCGAGGAGGAGTCTGACGGGGGGAGGAGTTCGGGTACCGGTTTGCGTAGTTGGGCGATGATCTCATCGATCCGCTCTTTGGCCTCGTTGTACGCCGCTTCCAGATCCTGATCATCCTGCAAAAAGACGTTGGATACGACCTTGATCTTGTGCTGCACATTATCGAAGATGAGGAGAGTATCGGTGATAACAAAGAACGCATCCGGGATCTGCAGGTCATCCACCGCCGTGGCCGGGAGCTCTTCAAAGAAGCGTACCATGTCGTAGCTCAGGTACCCCACCGCGCCTCCAAAGAAGCGAGGCAACCCTTCCACGGTGACCGGCCGGTACCTGGCCATGAGCGTGCGCAACGCCCCCAGGGGATCGGCCGTCTCCTCCGTCTCCTGCCGCCCATCCCGGTACAGGACCGTCACCTGGTGTCCCTTGCTCTGGAAGATGATGGCCGGACTGCTGCCGAGAAAACTGTAGCGGGCCCACTTCTCCCCTCCTTCCACACTCTCCAAGAGAAACGAATACTCCCCGGTATCGATCTTGAGAAAAGCAGAGACCGGTGTTTCCAGATCGGCCAGGATCTCCCGGTACACCGGAATCAGATTCCCCTGCTCGGCTTTGGCCCGAAACGTCTCGAAGGAGGGATGATACATGTCCCAAGCTCCTCTGAAAGTAACGAGTAATGAGTAAACCCTTAGTGCCTTTGTGCCTGGTCTTTCGTGCCTTAGTGCCTTTGTGTCTGGGGCTCTAGAGCTTCTCCGGGGACACGCCACCGAATTCCGATGCTCGCAAGACGGTAATGCCAACCAGGTTTTGATCTTGATAATGATAAATC
>RFHZ01000455.1 GCA_003696125.1 Nitrospinota bacterium | reverse complement strand
TTCCCATGATGGCGATCTTCATGCTTTCCTCCCTCTACAACCACGTCACGTATTGGAGAAGCCTGTACCCTCAGGACACCCCCGCGTTTCCAGGGCTGTCCCGCCGGCAGGAATAGAGGGTTTGCATGCCCGGTGCTGGCCCCTTCAGCGTCCCTGCCGGTCCGAGCTTCTCTCCCCTGTCCCCTATAGTAGCAAAGCATGACACAGCAGCTCAAGCCTCTCTTACACCCTCTCCGGGAACAAGCCCCTGATTCTTGCTTGCAATCTCCCCGGGCTCATGGTATATCTTCTTCACAATCTTAGCGATGTTGTCCTTCCGAGATCGTCTCATCATGGTGAGCCAAGACAACGATGCGCAGGGGTTCCCCTCTCGGTAAAGGAAAGGACCGTTATGAAAGGGAGAAAGGAACGTGGATAGTCTAATCGAAGCGCTACAAAACAAAGCCAATCTCTTACGGGTACACTCCATACGAGCCACCACCCGGGCAGGGTCTGGGCATCCCACCTCCTGTCTGTCTGCTGCCGAGCTGGTGGCGACCCTCTTTTTTGCCGAGATGCGTTATGACCCGCACGATCACGCCCATCCGAATAACGATCGCTTCGTCCTCTCCAAAGGACATGCTGCCCCTCTCCTCTATGCCGCCTGGGCCGAAGCAGGGATCATTCCTCTGGACGCGCTTCTGACCCTTCGCAAGATCGATAGCGATCTGGAGGGACATCCCACCCCTCGTCTCCCCTGGATCGACGTGGCCACCGGTTCTCTGGGACAGGGCTTATCGGTAGGGGTCGGGATGGCCCTGAACGGGAAGTACCTGGACAGGCTCGACTACCGGGTCTATGTCCTCCTGGGAGATGGCGAGTGTGCCGAAGGAGCGGTATGGGAAGCGGCAGCTCTGGCCGCATACTATAAACTGGATAACCTGGTCGGCATCATCGATGTGAACGGGCTGGGACAGAGCCAGCAGACCATGTACGGGGGGGATGTAGAAGCGTACCAGCGTCGTTTTGCCGCCTTTGGCTGGCATAGCCTGGTCATCGATGGGCACCAGATCCCGCAGATCCTCTCTGCCCTGCAACAGGCCCGGTCAACCTGGGAAAAACCGACCATGATCGTTGCCCGGACCGAGAAGGGGAAGGGAGCAGGAGAGGTTGCCGGTCGCGATGGCTGGCATGGAAAGCCTCTTCCCCCAGAGCTTGCCGACAGGGTGCTGGCCCAGATCCCGATCAAAGACCTCTCCTACCCGCTGCGCATCGAGAAACCCCGTTCCCGGTCCCTGCCGACCCCTCCCCCGGCCGCCCCTTTCCCTCCTCCGGCCTATGAGCCCGGCGCAATGGTGGCAACGCGGGAGGCTTACGGCACGGCCCTGGTCAAGCTGGGGGAAATAAATCCCCTTGTCGTCGTGCTCGATGGCGACACCAAGAACTCCACCTTTGCCCAGAAGTTCGCCCAGAAATACCCGGAGCGCTACTTCGAGTCGTTCATCGCCGAGCAGAACATGGTCGGCATGGCTGCCGGCCTGGCCGCCCGGGGCAAAATCCCCTTTACCTCCACCTTTGCCGCCTTCCTTACCCGCAGCTTTGACCAGATGCGCATGGCCGCGGTTTCCGGGCTCAACATGAAGTACGCCGGCTCGCATTGCGGTGTCTCCATCGGGGAGGATGGTCCCTCCCAGATGGGACTGGAAGATCTGGCCATGATGCGTGCCCTCCCCGGGGCGGTGGTGCTCTACCCGGCCGATGCCGTCTCTACGGAATGGCTGGTCAAGGAGATGGCAGAGTACCAGGGGATCGCCTATCTGCGCACCTCGCGTCCCAAGACCCCTGTGCTCTACAGCAACGAGGAGACCTTTCCCCTGGGAGGGTCCAAGGTTCTACGGCAGAGTCCGGCAGACCGGGTCACCCTGGTGGGAGCAGGGATCACGGTACACGAAGCGCTCAAGGCTTTTACCCTCCTGCAGCAGGAGGGGATTGCGGTACGGGTCATCGATGCCTACTCGGTCAAACCGCTCGATGTCAAGACCCTTCTGGCCGCAGCTTCCCAAACCAACCACACCCTGATCACCATCGAGGACCACTACCCGGAAGGGGGACTGGGGGATGCCGTGGCCGGGGCTCTCTCCCCGCAAGGGATCGTTGTACACAAGCTGGCCGTCCAGGGGATTCCTCGCTCTGGCAAACCGGCCGAACTCCTGGACATGTACGGGATCAGTGCCCGGTGTATCGTGGAAAAGGTGAAAGAGCTGGTGTAGGGACCTGGCCTGCGGGAAGCCTGATGCAGGAGCGTTTTCCCTAAAGGCTTGCAATTTCTCTTCTCTTGGTACAGAATAGGGGAAAATGTAAACCCTTATTTCCGATCAGGGGAGATTTTCCCTCTCTGTAAAAGGAGGAGATCATGATACGGAAACATGGCCCGGCGATCCGGTGGAGTTGGAGGATCGGTGTCCTCTGCCTTTGCGCTGTATTCCTGGCTCCCGGGTTAACTGCTGCCGGCCAGAAGGCATTCACACTGGTCAATGTGATTTTCGATGGCACCAAAATCTGGCTGCCCTCCACCCTCATCCTCCACAAGGGGGATGAAGTGGTGGTGACCCTTCTCAACAAGCTGGATGCCCCGCATGGCTTCAAGATAGCCGACTTTGGGGTGGAAGCCGTTGTGCCTCCCAAGGGCAAAACCACGGTACGCTTCGTTGCTGACAAGGCCGGGGTGCACCCCTTCATCTGCCATCTGCACCCCCCTCATATCGGTGGACAGATCCTGGTGTTAGAATAGGAGCGAGCGAGAAGGAGAACAGGTAGGAAACAGGGGGTTGGGAGAGTTCCCATCCCCCTGGAAGAGACGAAAATGGGAAGGCTGGAGAAGCACACACTCCTCTGGATGGTTGGATTGCTCTGTTTACTCTCTTCCGGGCTTCTGGCTGCAGAACTCGAAGTCACGGCTCGTCGCCTCAACCTCCGCTCCGGCCCGGGTACCCGTTACCGTATTCTGGGACAGGTAAGGCGAGGGGACCGCTTTCCTATCCTGGCCAGTCGCAGGGGCTGGTACCAGATCCGGCTCCCGGACGGCAGGAAGGCATGGGTCATCGGTTCTCTGGTCCGCCGCCTTC
>RFHZ01000454.1 GCA_003696125.1 Nitrospinota bacterium | reverse complement strand
GTCGAAAAGAGGTCACTCTGTTCCCGGAGTTCAGGGGGCAAGGGATCGGTCACGTTGTAGGGGATATACTCGATGGGGAGATCGTATTGCTGACGGCACCGGCAGAGAAATTCCCCGATGCGCTCATCGACTTCCAGGACCACGATCCGGGCGGGGAGTCGCGTGAGGGCCAGGGCCAGGCTGAGGTAATCGTCATCACCTACCAGCGTGATCCGCTTTCCTGCCAACCCGTCCCGCATGTCCATCAGGTGGACCCTGGCCACGACACTCTCTGCATCCATGTTCCCCTGGAAATACTTGGCAGTGGTGAGAGGGCGTTCCTGGAGTAAACGCTGGAACTCTTGGAGAAGCTGGCTGTTTGTGCCGACCATTCCTCGTCCTGCACAGGCAGGACATTTCCCCTCCTCCAGCGTTTGGGGAGCAGTGGCCTGTAAGGCAGGAGAGAGCTGTAAGCAGTTATCTTCTACGATCACTTCTCCTGCCGCATGCATGGCGTTGAGAGTGGTCACGAAATCTTCCAGGCGATATTCCCAGCGGCTCAGTAACTCCCAAAAGTTGCGCTTTTGCTTTCCCAGCAGTCGAATCACTTCTTCTCTCCGCAAAACCTTCCTCCTCTTTTCTCCTCAACCCATCCTTATCTCCCGCTTCTCCTTTTCAGTATAGGTGAGCGGTAGCGATTTGTCTACCGTCTATTCGGAAGAGAAGTCTTTGACCTCAGGAGATAAAGGCACTATATTATAAGTGCATACACCGAGTAACCATGGACCTTTCATGGGAGGAAGCCCTGGCTCGCCCGCACTCTCAACGGTCTCTCATGGTTACGGCAGGGAGGAGACAGCGGATAAGGTAAGAGGTGATAGGGGACAAGGGGTGCCTATGGAACATGCAGGTAAAGGTGCAATTGTGACAGGAGGAGGGCAGGGGATCGGTCGTGCCATTGCCCTGGCTCTGGCCCGGGAGGGAGCCCAGGTCTCACTGGCGGATATCAATGAGGAAGCGGCAAAAGAGGTGGCTCAGGAGATCGTCGGACAAGGAGGCAAAGCCCTGGCCATCCGCACCGATGTTGCCGACAGGAAGAGCGTAGAACAGATGGTTCAGCAGACACTGGAGGCTTTTGGTCGCATCGATATCCTGGTCAACAATGCCGGTGTACAATACGTCTCTCCTATCGTCGATTTCCCCGAGGCCCAGTGGCACAGACTCATCGGCGTGATCCTCTCGGGTACCTTCTTCTGCACGCAGGCGGTATTGCGGGAGATGATTCCCCGCCGTAGCGGTCGGATCATCAATATCTCTTCCACCCTGGGGAAGATCGGTGAGAGGTACAAGTCGGCTTACTGCGCAGCCAAGCACGGCGTAATCGGTCTCACCAGATCAGTGGCGTTAGAGGTGGCTGAGTACAACATCACGGTCAACGCCATCTGTCCCGGTTTAACCAGAACCCAGATCGTCGAAAATCAGCTCGATAGCCTTGCC